>SYDJ01000134.1 GCA_005801205.1 Gammaproteobacteria bacterium | reverse complement strand
TGATTGATGATTGATGATTGATGATTGATGATTGATGATTGATGATTGATGATTGATGATTGATGATTGATGATTGATGATTGATGATTGATGATTGATGATTGATGATTGATGATTGATGAGCTAGTTGGTCTCGGGTCTCTAAAAATTTTCGGAGGAAACTATTGCTAGAGATCTGTGTGTATTTGAGAGATGTATCACATTAAAATGTGGAAGATTCACTAGCAAGCGCAATCTCATTGATTTGGAGAGGGATAGCTCAAAATGCCCGCTGTATTTTTACTGGACAAATTGCGCACACTGCTGCCCAACAGTATTAAGCTTGCTACAGCAGACATTGCCATGTGGAGCGTTCGAGTATTTCCTGAAGAAGAGTTGATAGTAGCGAATGCCGTCGAGAAGCGAAAAAAAGAGTTTAGAGGAGGGCGCCACAGTGCTCGCGATGCATTGAAACAGTTGGGATTTTCTTCTTGCTCCATTTTACAGGGTAGTAATCGAGAGCCTCTTTTTCCGCAACTTGTGTCTGGTAGTATTAGTCATTGTGATGATTTTTGTGTGTCTGCGTGTGCGTTAAGTAAAGATTTTGAATCTGTTGGAATTGATTGTGAGAAGGTCGCGATAATCTCACCTGAAATGTATTCATTATTGTTTACTAAAAATGAAATATTATCGATTAAGCAGGATCCTTTAATTTTACCCATTCTTATATTCAGCGCGAAAGAAAGCCTATTTAAATGCTTTTTTCCTTTACAGAAGGAATATTTCGATTTTTTAGATATTGAAATAACCTTTGATCAAAAGGTAGGTAGGTTTTCGTATAGGCAGGCTCCTCAAGCGAAAATAAAAACACCAACCTATAGTTCATTTGAAGGATTTTATGTGTATGACAATATACATGCCTTAACAGCTTGTTATGTTGTTAACAATAATAGTGTAGGGGGCATTTTTTAACTAAATCTGAAGTAACTCAAAATATCCATTTCTTTGTGTGGGATGCCGATAATAGCTATGCCCTCCGGCTGCATCATATAAAACACTAAGTGTTCGCCTTGTGGAAAGCTGTAAAAACCTTCGCCGATATCGGGGCGATGCTTGCCTAATAAGGGGTTATCCGCCAACCATGAAAATCGAGTTTCGAGGTTTTTGAGGTAAGTATTGCGTTGAACCTTACCCCATTTTAATAAAGTATAACGGCCTATATTGTTCAGATCATTCCTTGCTGCCGGTGTTACGCGATATTTGCGCATTATGCTTCCTTGTCTAAATCCTCAATAAGGCTATCCATTGAAAAGTCTTCCACAAACTGCCCCTGCCTTGCCTGCTCCGCCCCCTGTGCAAGGTGGTTACGCAGCGCATCGAGTTTGCTTTTGCGTTCTTCCATAGCGCGCAATGCATCGCGCACAACTTCGCTTGCAGAGCCATAGCGACCACTGGAAATCTCGTTTTTAATAAAGACTTCCCAATGCTCGCCCAAACTTAAACTGGTAGTAGCCATAATTGCCTCCGATATTCAAAATTAACAAATATGAATATAGATGGTTTGGCGGGCTAGATCAATCCTCCGCAGTATTCTCTTGATGCACAGGCGAATTAAAGTATCAGTGCGCCAGCTTGTTCACAAAATCAATGGAGTCTGACCCCATTGATTGTGCCATTGATTGTGGATTTGATTGAGTCTGGCACCATTGATTAGGATTCGTCAGCGGACAAAATTAAGGCCGATAAATCCACCACTTTCTGCAAGCATTCAGTTGACACCGAATCAACTGATTTAACGCTTCGCGCAATCCAGTCCAAAGACTTAAGTTGATCGACCAAAATTACGCCTGTGGTTCTTTGGGTTCCCTCAACGGTCACCTCAAAAGGATAACCTTTACTCTGATTGGTAATCGGGCAAATAAAGGCAAATCCTGTTTTAGCGTTGAATGCTTTTGTCGTTATCACTAAGCCTGGGCGATGGCCAGCTTGTTCATGACCTGCTTGTGGATCAAAGTCCATCAATACAACATCACCCTTTTTTGGCGCTTTTTTTGTCATAACAATTCGTTACCTACCTTATCCTTAAAGGTTTCTACATGTCGATTTTCAGGCGTTATCTGAGCTAGGAGTTGATCTAAACTTGGGCCTGCTGGTTCCAGAATTATTTTGGAGCCCTCCACCTTCATGGTCAACTGATCACCAATAGCCCGTGAAATTTGTTTTAACACACTTTGCGGCAATCTTAAGGCGGCACTGTGCCCCCATTTTGCAATAGATACCTGCATGATATACCTCGTAATAAATTGGTTCCCGACTGGGAAACCAGCATTGTTCGATTTAAGTATACCTAATACCAATTGAATCTACAATGTAGATTCAATTGTTTGAAGGAACTGGTTTTCAAATCCATAAAACGATTATTTAACCTAGTGTAAAAAGACAATCAATGGAGTCTGACCCTATTGAACTTGACCCTATTGAACTTGCTCTTACGCATCAAGGATTTTATTCCACACTAACCAAGCCTAGCTTAAGCCTTATAACAATTGTTCAATTTTTAGGGTATGTGTAAGAGGCACAATAGTCTTGTTGAATTTGCAGGAGGGGAAAATCAGTGAGATATCGGCAACCGAATTGCTAAAACATTGCCAAATCAACTTACCATCATAAACGTTCATTTCTGGGCGTAAAATTAACTGGCCGTACTCACCATATAAAGAGACGATGATAGTGCCGTTGTTCGAAACTTCCAGGCTGCCTACAAATTGTCCAGAATAGTCCTCTCTTTTAGCGATTCCCAATTCCCAATTCCCATTTGGCAAGCGTCCAGCCTCCCTGAGGTGGGTTTCAATCTGTATTTGGACAGATGCAGCAGTCAGGAATCCCTCTAAAAATACGGACTTGGTTTGATCCGCTTTACGTTCAGGCTTCTGCCCCTGCACTGAATATCCCCACGAAAAAACGGGAATGACCGCGGTAGCAATGAGAGCCCAAATCAAGCGCTTCTTTAACGTCATAGTTGTCTCTAAAGTAATAATGCTATGTAAAGATACAATAGATAATATTTTGATGTGTGCTTATTCATCTCACATCTACTTACCTATTAATAGTTGAGTCTCTACACGGGATGTGCAAAATTGACATATCTTTACGAATCTCGCGATTTGATCAATGGGGTCAGACCCCATTGATCGGGGGCGCCAGAGTAGGTTTTATTTACTAAGGCTTCACCACACTAAACTTACTCGCCTTGGTTCTGGCGAAAATATTGGGTTGATACATAGCTTCTGCGTAAGCCGCAGGGGTTTGGTAGAGGCCGGTGTTGGTGGCGCGTACGCGGTAGGTGAAGGTCACCATGTCTTTGGTTAGGCTACCGTAAACCACTACGCGGTCGTCGCGCAAATCGGCGAATTCGGCTTGCCAGGTGGATTGACCGGGTTCGCCGCTAAAGCCGGGGATAAAGGGAGCTGTAGCTGGGGGTTCAGTGTTGCCAGCAGTCTCGGCTTCGCTTTCTCCATCGCCGCCACCTTCAGCATCGCCTTCACTATTACCTTCGTTGTCGCCTTCGGCGTATTCACCGCTTTCTTCACTAGCTTGTTCAGCTGCTTGCTCGGGCGTTGGTAAAACGACGCGATTGATGACGGGCTCTACGCCGCCGGGTAGTAAATCCACTACCGCGATTTGGCTGAGGTAGTCTTTATCGACCGCGCGTAAACGCAGGCGTACTAAGAACTCTTCACCCACTTTGATTTTTTCTAGCGGCTGGCCTTTCACATCCAAATATTCCCGTTGGATTTCCATGCCTTGTTTTACTTCCGGCAGGGTTGCGCTTTGCTGATCGAAGCCGCTTTCTACCAAGCTGTAAAACAAGGGCAATTGGGTGTCTTGATTCAGTTGTACGCCCTTGCTGCCTTTGGGTACATCCACCTGTTGTAACAAGTTGGCTGAGGCCGCGAAGGCTTGCAGCGTATCGTTTGCCAGAATCGCGCTGAGTTTCGCGGGGCTAGCGGCTTGCTTGGCGGCAACTTCGCCGTATTGGGTTAAGGCCAGTAATAAATAGGCCGCGCTCAAGCTTGAGTATTCGCGGTTGGTGACGCGTTGACCCATGCCATCCAGTACCGTGTTTGGCATTTTCTCCAAGAGTTCGGGGAAGTGCTTGGCGTAGATGTAGAGCAATTGCGATTGATGCCCAAGCGCATCGTAATAGCCATCACTACCGTAGGTTTTGTTATCCCAAGGTACAGATTTCACGGTCTTTTGCGCCAAGTCAGTTTGCTGCAACAAGCGCTGGCTGGCGGCCACGTAGGCGGCGGTGATGTCGGTTGGCCATACATCTTGATAGCGCGCTTTTAGTTCTTGTTGCAGGCTGCTCAATTGGCTGCCGGTTTGCACGCCCAAGCGGCTCAGCAGGTAAATGGCATAAGCGCGCTGGCGCATATTGTCCATGTTATTGCCCCATGGGCCAGCGATGCGATTGAGCCATTGTTGCGCGCGACTAAAGAGCGCGCTGGGCACTTGTTGGTTGCGATCTTTGGCTTCAATCATGTAGTGAATCGCCCAAAGCGATGGCCAGTTAGCCACGTTGGTGTTGGCCGACCAAAGCCCAAAAGCGCCCTCCTCATTTTGACGCCCTTGCAGCATCTGGATAACCCCGTTCACCGAGCCTTTGCCTTTAATTTGGCCGAGTTCTGGGTGCTGGCTAAAGAGCAAGGCAGGT
Source organism: Gammaproteobacteria bacterium (assembly GCA_005801205.1). Taxonomy (GTDB): domain Bacteria; phylum Pseudomonadota; class Gammaproteobacteria; order Pseudomonadales; family Cellvibrionaceae; genus Cellvibrio. Next base: position 22,791 of record SYDJ01000134.1, on the reverse strand, counting down.
AAACCCATGCTCACCAATTGCTCGGTGCAGGCGTAAGGGTAGGCGTCTAAATACTGCTGCAAACCGCTCGCCCAGGCTAAGGGTGTGTAAGCCGAGGTGAGGTTTACGGTGCGATAGGGGTCGTAAAGTTTGCGCGTGAGCAGCAATTGCTTTTTGTCGCTTTCAGTACGGCCGGTGGTAATCGCGGTGCGATAGGGCGCGGCGGGGCGCACGCTTAAGCCTTCTTCCAATTGGGCTTTTGCCGCGCCAGTGCTTGCGACAAATACTAAGCTGGCTGCACCGGGGGTGTCTTTGGCGCGGATATGGAAGCTGCCTTGGCCTTCTTTGCCTGCGGCTATATCAAGGCTCTGTTTGGCTTCACCGATTACCTCAATATTGGCTGACGTTTTGAGGCTGATATCGACCTTGCCTGAACCCGCTTTCAAATTGTTGGCGAGGCCGAAGCTCACGTCCACCTCATCGCCCGGCGCCAGCATAACGGGCACATTAGGGGTAATGATGAGATCGCCGCGCACTTCTGCGCCGCCTTCGGTTACGCCGATGGTGTCTTTATCTACCGATACCGCAAACAGATGCAATTTTCCATTGAAGTAGTCTGGCACTTTGTAACTGACTTTGGTGCCCGATGGGCTGACATCCACCAAGCCCGACCAGTAAACGGCCGGTGCTTTGCGTTTGTTTTTGAAGGGGTTGAGGTTGCGGCCAAGTGCGCCGTCACCATCGCCACCGGCGGCAGAGGCTTTAAGCAACTGGCTAAATTCCGGCAAAATCAAATCCAGAATTTGGCTGGAATCCACCTCCAATCGGCTCTTCTGGAAGAAGAAACTGAGCGGGTCCGGCGCTTTGTAACGGGCAACTTGCAGAATGCCTTCGTCCACAGCGTAGATCACCGCTTGGCTGGCGCGGGGTGCTTGCAGTTCCAACTCCAAAGTCTCGCCCGGTTTAATCAGCTCGGGGGCTTTGAGGGTGAGCGCTTGGGTGCGCGGCGCGAGCGACATTTTGAACGGCAGGGCACCGTAAGACAGCGGGCTGGTAAAGACTTCATCGGAATTGAGCGAGCGCACAAACTGCACGGTCACATAGCCGTTGCCTTCAAAATCTGCCGGTATGGTGATGTGCTGCACCGAGCTGGTGGTATCGGTTTTAAACCATTGGTGGGCGAAGACTTTGTCGCGTTCCAAGGTAATTAAACCCGCGCCGGTGTAGGGCGCTTGAACGGAAATTTCGATTTGATCGCCCGGCATATAGTCGGTTTTGTTGAGCTTAAGTTGCAGCTCTGCACTGCGCTCCAGCGAGCGGCTGAGGTTGCCTTGGCCGATAACGGAATAGCTCAAGCGGTTAAGTTCTTGGCCTTCGGCATTGCGCAACACCAAGGCGAAATCGCCCGGCTCATCGGTCGGCATAGCGATTTCGCTGCCCTTGGCGGCGAGGCTTTGCGGCTGGGAATTGCGCAGGGTTTCTTTCAAGCGCGATTGGTATCTATAGGTGCCGTTGTCTTGCTTCATCAATACCGACACGTATTTGCGCTGTACCCATTCCAAAGTTAAGCCATCAACTTGTTGGCCTTTCAATTCGGGGTTAAGCGCAATCCATTGGCTGGATTGTTTACTGCTTTTGGTGATGAATTTTAAGTCGGCATCGGTCTTTTTCACGCCCACAAGGTAGGCAGAGCTGGAGACTAAAGCATCGCTGACGGCGGCCACATTGCGCCCGCCTTCTGGCTCAAACACCCGCGCTAAAATCGAGAGGCGATAGGTCGCTTTAGCAAAACGCGCCAAGTTCAAATCAAAGGTCGCTTGGCCTTTATCGTCGGTTTTGCCGTCCGGTAGTGCTTGCTCAGAGCCTTCGTTGAACTTGTTGGGGTCGTAGAATTTGTAATCCGCATAGCCCGCAAAGCTGGGCACCGCTGGCGATAAAGTCATAGACGCAGTGACGCGGCGATTGGTCGCGGGTGTACCAAACAGATTCATGGCTTCAATTTTGGCGACCACTTTATCGGGCGTGAGCCAGCCGGTAACAGGCTGCTCGGATAAGCTGGCGCTTACCTTAAGGCGATCTGGCTCAAACTCTTGCACCTTCACAGTCGTGCTGCCGAGTACGCGGTCGCGGTGGCCGCTTTTTACCAAATAGATGTAAGCACTGTAGGTGCCAGTGGGTGCGCTCAAACTCGGCTGCCAGTTGAACTCGTTAAAACCGGTGGCCTTGGCGTTAAAGGTTTGGCGATAGGCCGACATGCCGCGCGGGTCGGTAATCTCAAGTTCCAGCGGCACGCCTTCGAGGGCGCTTTTCCAATCCTGTGTGCGCAGAATATTGCCGAGGTGAATCTCTTCGCCGGGGCGATACAAACCGCGATCGCTGAAGATATAGCTGCTTAAGGTATTGGGGTCGATATGGGTATCCACGCCACCGGTATCAAAACGCGAAAAATTCAAACGGCGGTTATAGCTGTCGTAGGGCAAGAACGACATGTCTTCGCCGTAGTGCGCCAAAATCATCAGCGGCGTTTTTTCGCGGCGGTTTTCGTCGTTGCGCTTGGGCAAGTCTACTTTGCCACTGGCATCGGTGGTGCGGGTTTCCAGCGCCACGCCATTGCGGCCAATCAATTCCACTTTTACGCCTGCAAGCGGTTCGCCTTTAGCGATGGATTGCACGTACACATTTTGACTGCCGTCTTTGTTGGTTTTGACCAAAATGCCCAAGTCGGTAACGAGTAATAGGCGGCTATCGCTGTCTTCCGATTCTTGGTAATCCTTGCGGGTTTGCGAGCCTTTTTTGTTGGCGTCGTTGAGCATTAAACCTTTGGAGCGAACCAAAAATACGCCGAGTTTAGATTGGCCGGGGCTGTCGGATTTGAAATAGCCGCTTAAATCCAAATTGTCGTAAACAGGTTTGCCGGGCGTATTGCTGGCGACGGGGCGAACCTCAGCAAAGCGCTCCACAATCCGATCTTCTTGCCAGCCGTCATATTCATTGGGAATCGTAAATTCGCTGCCATTCATGGCCAGTAAGTGATGCAATTGATTGGGCAATAGGCGGCCCACTTCCAATTCCACCGCATCTAAGGCGCGGCTGACAAAACCGAGTTTACGCTCGCCACCCAAACCAAGAATGGCACCATCGCCCATTAATTTGAGCGAGCTTTTGTAGGGTTCTACTTTAAAACTTCTGGCGATTTTTTTAGCGGATTGGGTGCCGCCTACGGCGATAATCGCTTCTGCAATTTCTACATACACGTAGCGGCCAACGGGTGCTTTAAATTGGTAACTGTGCAGCGATTGTTCTGGGTCATCGCTAGGTAACAATGTCAGCGGCAGCACTTCGGAAACGGCGAGAATTTTTTGATCGACATATTCTGCGTGCCAAGAGAATGGATAAGTGCGTGAACCTTGTCTGTCTTTATCGGGATGAAACTCCGGCAGAATCCAGGCTTTAATTTTTTTATCCAAGCTGGCGTCGGTCACGGGGGCACTGCTGTTAAAAATCAGCACTTGCTCGGGCTCTAACTTTTCGTTGTCCGCCAAAATCATTCCGACATCAGAAAACTTCAAACTAAAGCGGCCGGGAATGGTGATGTTGCTGCTGACGTCTTCAGGCGTGGCGTTGCCACCACGGCTGGCGCTAATGCCTTTTTTCAACAGCAAGGTCATGGGCGAATCTTCGCGTGGCAAACCAAGGCTGTGCGAATGAATATAGGCGTGCAGTTTTAATTTGTCGTAATTAACGGTGAAGCCGGTGGATTCGCTAGCCAATCCCAAGAACGCTGCGTCTTTGGCGAGTTGCAATTCAATGTGTTTTTCAAACGTTTTGGAGTCCACGCTGTGACTAAAGCGCACAGTGGCGACTAACTTTTTAAGTGCGGGGTCATTGGGGTCTTGGTAAAACTGATTCTCGGTAATTTGCATCACAAAGGGTGCCGTTTTAAAACCGTAATCGTATTTTTCTAACCGCACTTGTGGCGCAAGAAATTTTTCTTTGGCGAGTTCAAGGTCAAATTTTTGGTCGATGGGCCAATCCGCTGCGGGTGTAAATACCAACTTGCGGTCGTTCTCCCATACCCATTGCCCAGCAACTTTGGGTGATAAGCTTATCCCTTTGGTTGCAGGTTTACCCACCGCTTCTAGGGGCGCAACTGATTCATTGCAGGTCAGCACCAACGGGTGAATTTTTTGTTTATCGTCAGGGTAGGTGGTTAAGGCGGGTGCTGTTACAGCACATTGCGGGTAAACGGGTTTGGGTAAATGCGAATACCAGTGGTAGCCATAAAGGCCACCGCCAATCGCAAGTGCTAAACCTACACCACTCGCCGCACTGGCTTTAGGTTTGCGTGTAAGAAGAGCGCCAAAACGTGATAATTGAGTGCCGCTCCAGCGCAGCCACGGCGGTAGGTTCCATTGCATTTCACCCAAGAGCCCGCGCAATAACCACCGTATTGCTGCCACGCTCTTATCTAATCCTTTAACAACACCTGCCTTAATTGTCGCCCACATATGCCCACCCTGGTTATAGATTTGAGCGGCGATTGTAGCAGGCAAACTTTTTAAATATGAGCGGCGGTAAGTCGCAATGTAGAAATATATTTCTGGCTCAGACGTGCGTGTCTGCTTTTGAAGGAGCGATCTTATTTGGATGGGCGATCTTAAAAGAAGCAGCCATGCTCTTTGACTTTATAACTTATTTATTGGTGGCCTGCTTTTTCTGCAATTTGGGCGCATAAGATGATCTATAAATTCCGCCGCCATCAGCTAGACTATTGGCAAAGCCACAACGTATCACTGGATTTGAATATGCCCGCTGCCTCACTGCCAGAAAATGAATTGGCTCGTTTATGTGCGCTCAACGAACTTCGTGTATTGGATACTCATGCCGAGGTGGAATTTGACGCCTTGGTTCAAGCAGCGGCCTTAGTCTGCAGTGTGCCTATTTCATTAATTAGTTTGGTGGACGCAGAGCGGCAGTGGTTTAAAGCCAATGTTGGTTTACCCGGAGCCACCGAAACACCGCGCGATATGGCCTTCTGCGCCTACGCCATTCACGGCGAGGATATCTTTGAGGTAGAAGATGCCACTAAGGACGATCGTTTCAGCGATAACCCCTTGGTAATGTCTAACCCGAATATTCGATTTTATGCCGGTGCACCTTTGCGTCTAAGCGATGGTGCGAATGTTGGCACTCTGTGTGTCATCGATAGCAAACCCCACAAACTGGATGAAAAACAGCGCTCCATTTTAAGTTCGCTAGCCAAGGCCGCTGTTAAAGCCCTAGAAGCTCGGCGGTCATTGTTAGATGAGCAGCGAACAATACAGCAAATGTCGCGCATGTCTCTGGAGCTTTTAAACAGTGAATGGCGATTCCGTGCATTGAGTGAAGCATCGCCCTTAGGTATTTTTTCAACCGATCTCAATGGCAAGTGCACCTATACCAATAATCAATGGCAGGACATCTACGGTTTAAGTTTTGAAGAAAGTTTGGGGGATGGTTGGCAAGCGGGCTTGCACCCCGAGGATTTAGAAAAGGTGTTTACCGAATGGCGAGCAAAGGCACCGCTGGGTGTTGAGTTCGATATGGAATTTCGTACTCAACACAAAAGCGGCGCAGTGCGCCATGTACACGCACGAGCCAAACCCATAGTGTCTGTTGATGCAACCATTTCTGGATTTGTAGGAACCGTAGAAGATATAACGGAACAACAAAAATTAAAAATAGAAAATAGTGCGTTACTTAATACCATTCGCGCAAAGTTTATTATGTCTATTACCAATGCACGCGGCGATATTATTGAAGTTAACGATAGCTTTTGTGCCATTAGCCAATACAGCCGTGAGGAATTAATTGGCTGTAACCATCGCATTGTTAATTCTGGCGTTCATCCAGCGAATTTTTTCTCAGATGTGTGGCAAACCATTGCGAATGGAAAATCATGGCGCGGTGAAATTTGTAATCGCGCTAAAGATGGCAGCCTTTATTGGGTTGATAGTGTAATCACCCCCTTCTTTAACAGCGCTGGAAAAATAGATCGCTATATCTCCATTCGCACGGATATTACCGCTAGAAAAACAGCAGAAGCCGAACTCATCAATGAAAAACAATATTTTGCCTCTGTGATTGAAGGAACTGGCGCGGGCACATGGGAGTGGAATGTTCAAACAGGTCGCACACGCTTTAATGAGCAATGGGCCAATATATTGGGCTATAGGCTTTCAGAACTCAGCCCAGTATCAGTAAAGACCTGGTTAGATTTAACGCACCCAGATGACTTAATTAAGACCGATGAGTTACTCAAAAAACATTTTTCGGGTGAAACCAGTAGTTACGAATGCGAATTTAGAATGCGCAATTGCTACGGCCTCTGGGTGTGGGTGCTAGCGCGCGGGCGAGTATTGACTTGGACTGCTGAGGGGAATCCTGAATGGATGTTTGGAACGCAAGTCGATATCAGCCAACGTAAAGAACAAGAAGAAGTATTGAGAAAGACACAAGTCTTGCTCGATAAAACTGGAAAAATTGCAGGCGTTGGCGGGTGGGAAGTCGATTTAGTGTCTGGCGTTATTTCTTGGTCCGATGAAACTTGTCGTATACACGGTGTGCAGCTGGGCTACTCGCCTACATTAGAGGAGGCGATTAATTTCTATGCGCCAGAAGCGCGGCCAATTATTCAAGCCGCATTAGAACGCTCCATGCAAACAGGAGAAAGTTGGGATTTAGAGTTACCTTTTATACAAGCTAACGGGCAACACATTTGGGTGCGCGCAGTAGGTTCCGTAGAATTTGATGTGCAAAAGCCAGTACGTATTGTGGGTGCATTTCAAAATATTACCGAACGTGTGCAACAGCGTATAGCCATTGAAAAAACGCACAAACGAATGTCACTTGCAACGGATAGCGGCGAAATAGGTATTTGGGAATATAACCTTGTGCAAGGCGTGCTCGTGTGGGATGAGTGGATGTACAAGCTTTACGGCTTGTCTCCTAGCAATCAAGTTGGTCCCTACGAACTTTGGGCAAATCATTTACACCCAGAAGATAAAGCGACAGCGGAAAAAGGCGTAGCGGATTGCATTGCGGGTATCGCTCCGTTTAATACTGAATTTAGAATTGTTTGGAGCGATGGCAGTATTCATTACCTGCGCGCTACTGGGCAAGTTACCCGTGACGAACAAGGCAATGCATTATCAATGATTGGCGTGAATTGGGATGTAACTCGCTTGCGCAATCTCACCAGTGAATTAGCGGAACAACATGAATTAATGCACGTTACCTTAAAGTCCATTGGCGATGCCGTAATTACAACAGACGCCAATGGCAATACCGAATGGCTCAACCCTGTTGCAGAGCGCATGACGGGGTGGACAAGTGAAGAAGCCAAAGGCCGCCCCTTGGCGCACGTGTTTCATATCGTCAACGAAGAAACACGCGCACCTACGGAAAACCCAGTCGCAACTTGTTTAGCGCAAGGAAAAATTGTAGGGCTTGCCAATCACACCTTACTAATTTCACGCAACGGCGATGAATTTGGCATTGAAGATTCCGCCGCACCTATTCGCAATAAAGAGGGCAATGTTCTGGGCGTTGTATTAGTGTTTCACGACGTGACAGAACAGCGGCGTTTAAGTGGTGAGGTGAGCTATCAAGCAACACACGATGCCTTAACAGGGTTAGTGAATCGCACCGAATTTGAAACCCGTTTACGGCGCTTGTTGCACCGAACTCACGAAGACAAATCGCATCACGCACTTATGTATATCGATTTAGACCAATTCAAAATTGTAAACGATACCTGCGGGCATTCGGTGGGCGACCAATTGTTGCAGCAAGTTAGCAAGGTATTGCATGAGGCCGTTCGCAGCCGCGACACCCTAGCAAGATTAGGTGGCGATGAATTTGGTGTGATTTTAGAGCACTGCTCTACCGATCAAGCGCAGCGCGTAGCGCAAGACATATGCGATAAAATGGAGAATTTTCGATTCTTACACGATATCCACCGGTTCCGCATTGGCACCAGTATTGGCTTAGTGGTTATTGATAATCGCTGGCAAACCACGGCCGCTTTAATGCAAGCAGCAGACACCTCATGCTACGCCGCAAAAGATGCCGGCCGTAACCGAGTGCATGTTTGGTTTGATACAGATCAAGCCATGCGTGAACGCCACGGTGAAATGCAATGGGCTACCCGTATTGAACACGCGCTCGATGAAAACCAGTTTGAGCTCTACGCGCAACGTATCGAAAATTTATTAGAACCCGAGAAAGGTATACACGCAGAGGTGCTGCTTCGCATGCTCGATACCGATGGCACCATCATCCCACCGGGCGCTTTTCTTCCCGCGGCAGAGCGGTTTCATTTGGCATCACGTATAGACCGTTGGGTATTGCGTAACAGTATCGACTGGCTCAAAGGTCTCGATAAGACGATGCCCGCCATTGAAATGCTGTGCATTAATTTATCCGGCCAATCGATTGGCGACCGTGCATTTCATCGCCACGCCGTTGAAATGTTAAAAGAGGCGGGGGAAATCCTCTGTGCGAAAATGTGCATCGAAATCACCGAAACCGCAGCAGTAACCAATTTGTCTGATGCGTCTTTATTTATTGAGCAAATTAGTGCGCTTGGCGTACGTGTTGCGCTCGATGATTTTGGCGCAGGGGCATCATCATTTGGGTACTTAAAAAATCTCGCCGTAGATATTTTAAAAATTGATGGTCAATTTATTAAAGATTTAATGGATGACCCATTGGATGACGTAGCCGTTCGCTGTTTTGTCGATGTAGCAAACGTGTGCGGTTTAAAAACGGTTGCAGAATTTGTCGATAAACCCGCTGTGTTAAAGCGGGTACGCGAATTAGGTATTGATTACGCACAAGGGTTTTTATTGCACAAGCCCGAACCAATAAATTTTGTAATGGCGCAGGAAGAGCACCACAAAAAAATAATTGCTTAGGGAGTATTTGAACTCTGCTCTTGCGGTGCATCAAACCCAAAACCTTCTACGCGATAACCCTTGTCGCGCAGTTTAGTGATATAGCCATCCCGCTTTAAAATTTGTGCAATCGGCAGAATGGCAAAGGTTGAAACATTATTGGCCAGAGAGTTTTCGGCAGCACTTAACCACAATACTTCCATTTGTGCCTCTATAGCTTTTAAATCGACTTCTTCAGAAATGGATGAACTCATGGCCGCTGCATAGCAGGCAGATTCATAGCCTCCAATGGGTAACTTACTTAAGGCTTCAACATCGCCCACCGACCATGCATTGGCGCGAGCACGCATGCCATCTAAATCGGGTTCAATACGGTTTAAAATTTGGGTGAAACAGGGAATATCATCCATGCTGGATTTTTTAAAGTTTTTCACTGTTTTGCGCAGGCTCTCAATCTTAAACATAAATGAAGGTTCGGTTTTTTTTATTTTATGCTTTTTGGCAAGCTTATCCACTTTGTCCCAAGCCATATCCTTGTTAAGTAAATCGGCTTTATCGATGGATTTTTCAATTAATTCAACTCCGGCAAACATAGGGCGATGCTTTTCTATTCCATTGTCATTGCCGATATATTTCTCCTTGAGTGTTAACCACTGTTGGTAGGTTTCTGGCGAAAGGATTTCTTCAAGGCGAGACCCATCGGGATTTTTTTGTATGCCTATGAGTGAAGGCGCAGCCGCTGCAATACTGAAAAATCCAACATCAAGTTTGCTTGCCGGTGGCAGAAGTAATTCTTGAGAGTTTATAAGCGCACTATCGGCTTGCTGTGAGCGCCATTGCATTTTTTTAGGCAGCGGCGAAAGCGTACCTAACACCCAAAGCACGTGATCATCTTTATACACCTTCCATAAACTTGGCCCCGGCTGCTCGCCAATAATGAGCACTTCATCTATTTCATCTGCAGCGGGTGTTGTAGCGGGGATATTTTCATTTGAAGGTTGGCTGGTTGTGTTTTCGGTTTGGGCATTACAAATACTGGTTAACAATAAACTGCACACAAACGCTAAAAAATAATGACGCATAGGTTCCTTTAAAGAGTAAATAAATGGGCAATGCGGGGTTGGACGTTGTGGTGCGGGAAATAGTTGCAGTGGGGAGAAAATATTTATATTAACCCCCTTGATAACTGCGAAGCACAATCTGCCCCTCCCCCTTTTCAAGGATGAGACAAAAACACCCCCTCCTAACCTCCCCCTTCACAAAGGGGAGGAACTTTACTCCCTACTTGCGCGGCAATTCAGTTTGCGACAAAGCCTGTACGAAGCTCGTTCAGCCCCTCCCCCTTTTTTCACAAATTGCAGGAGCAATTTGCACAGCTAAGCTGCCCGAAGGGTAAACCACATGGATGTGGTTTATGAACGGGAGGTTGGGAGGGGGTGCCGTTATCTCCTCCACTTTGTGAAGGGGGAGGTTGGGTTATTTTTCTAACCGCGAATTTTTCAATTCTTCATACTTGTCGCGAATTTCTTTAATGCTCATGTTTTGAATATCGCGCTCATGCGGAGTGATAAAAGATTGCAGGCGCGTTTGTAAACGCATGGTGTTGTATTCTTGGCCGATAAGCGTTACGCCTTCAGCAATTAATTTGTGAATCAATAATTCTTCTTGGGTGCGTGCGTGAATATTTTCGGCGATGGGAATACAAATAAAATAGGCGACTAAAATTCCGTAAAGTGTTGATGTTAATGCAACCGGAATAGTACGCAAAATAACACCGGTATCGCCAATGCCTGCGAGCATCCCCACCAAGCCTATTACACCACCGGCCACACCAAATGCCGGTGCAAGAATGGCCATATGGCGAAACACGCGCTCTTGCAGGGAGCGGCGCTGTTGGAAAAAATGAATTTCGGTGTAGAGCGCATCACGCAATTCATCCACACTAAAACCATCTACCAACATAGAGAGTGCGCGTTTTAAAAATAAAACGCTGGCGCGATCTTCGCCTTGTTCCAGTGCGAGTAAGCCATCAATTTTTGAAAGTAGTGATAAGTGTAAAAGTGAATCCACAATTTCTTTTGCGCTGGGCACTTTGGTTTTATAGCTATTAATGGCAACCCGCGTTGCAACCCGTAATACCTGAAAGGGGTAACTAATAAAAACCGCGCCCAAGGTACCCGCAATTACCACCACCAAGCCTTCAAGGTTAAACATAAGTGTGCGGCCATCGCCAATCAGCATGCTGCCAATTAATAGCAGCGTACAAATAACAATACCCATGACGGAGTGATTAAAGGTTTTCATAGCGTGCTCTTTATAGTTTGTTACTAATGAGTGTTCAGCAAAGAATACTGTTCAATTCAAAACACGCCGTAAATACTTCCCTGTAGGCTCGGACGCGGCATCCATGCCGCATACGGTTTCGAATCAAACAGTATTCTTTACTTGTGTCTCTTTAATACTTATGGGTTGTATGTGTAACGCGTAATAATAATTTCAACGCGGCGATTTTTAGCTTTGTTCGCAAGTGAATCATTGGCAACGGTGGGTTGATAATAAGAGTGGCCAATAACCGTAAAGCGCCCCGGTTCTAATTTTCCATATTGAATTAAATAGCGTGCAACCCGCGCGGCGCGCGCGGCGGACAATTCCCAGTTGGTGGGGTATGCGGGGTTGCTTACAGGAAAGTTATCGGTATGGCCTGCCACTTCAATTTGGTAATTATTTGCCGCAATAATAGTTGAGAGATCGCGCAAAAATGAAATGGCTTCTGGTTTTAAATCGGCCTTGCCTAAATCAAATAATAAATTACCGCGTACGCTGACTTTTATCGATTGGTTATCGGTTAGCACAACATCTATATCGTCTAAATTTGCTTCAGTAACCAGGTTCTTACTCAAACGCAAAATATCTTCAATAGGAATTGCGCCCGCATCGGTTTTTTCGAGCGTTGGGGGCGCTGGGTTTATGGGTGTGCTTTGCGTAGTTTGTTCTTTCGTTTGATCTACAGGGTTGGGTTCAGTAGGGGTTTTTTCTTTTGTGCGCACATCATCCTGAGGTTCTGTTTGGGTGATAGTGCTTTTGGGCGGCGGTGGTTGCACATGTTGTTTGGGTTGTGGATTGGTATCTTTTTTAAAAAGGTCAGATACATCGCGCTCGGCTAAATTAGTCGCCAACATCACCGCGAACATTACCATCATTACCATCATTAAATCGGCCCAAGGCACTGCCCAGTGCGACGGCATTTCGATATTGCTTAAATCAGCATTATTGGAGTCATGGCGATTATTGCGCGCAGCAAAGGCCCGTCGCGCTTGTGATTCGCTGGGTGTTACAGGTTTGGCCTGAAAAGGGTCAAGGTTAGGGTCTACTTTAGGGATTATGGGCATGTTGGCATCCAAATCAGATGCCTTAAGCTAAGCACAAGACTGGGCTTAGGACAAATAAACGCTTTTTGGCCTACACAGATGGAATCTACATAGTGATTGTCAGCCTACCCCCTGATATTTAGGTTACGGCCTTGTGTATGTATGGTAACTGCGTTTCACCAAACTCAGCCATAGCCTGTAATACCTTACTAAATTTAGAGCCTGACTCTGAAAGCCAATACTCTGTTGTTGGAGGTACAGTCGCGTAAATGGTTTTTCCAATCAGACTTCTTTTTTCTAGAAACGATAGTCTTTCTGACAATATTTTTTTACTAATACCACCGAGTGATTTGTGCAGTTCACTAAACCGCTTTTTTCCAGAGTGTAGATCTCTAAAAATTAAGGTGGTCCATTTTTTCTCGATAATTTCAGACGTGTATTGAACCGGACACCTAGTTTGGCAGCTAGACATAAAAGCCTCAAAAATATTTTTAATGAATTAACCTATATAATGCCAAATTTCTACTTTTTTGTAATCAGGTTACTTTTTAGTAACCTCTTTTTTGGGTGATTTTACGAGCCTAAGATGGCCTTTTTTTAACAAAGGTACAATCTATGAAAATCGCAAAAATGTTTCTATCCAGCATTATCTTGACACAACTCATTAGCACCCAGGCAAACGCAAGTGTTGATATTGAAATAGATCCTGCTACTTATGCCTTTAAGGGTGATTCTTTACACGTAAAATATACACCTGATAATGCGCCTCAATGGCGATGGGGCCTTGGAACTTACAGCATGGAAATGCCTGACTTGTTAATAGATTTAAATGAGAAAAATAAAAATCAGAACTGGGATGTTGAGATAAAACGTGCCTATGGTTTGTTTGCTGAGTACTATTTCGACCCATCACAACAGGGATGGTTTGTTGGAGGGCAAATATCACAGCAAAAATTTCAAATCGAAAAGCCAAGCATAAACTCAATAGAGTTCACTAATAGTCTATTTATGATGAACCTAGGGTATAAATGGAAAATAAATAACAGTGCCTTCTATTTGTTGCCTTGGGCGGGGGTTGGTTATACAAAAACCATTGATAATAAAAATGAAAGGGTGGCATCAGGGTTTGATGTGAATCCAGTAGCAGCATTTATGACTGTGCATTTGGGGTATGAATTTTAAAAGCTTAAAAATCAGAGTTTAGATAGGCAATATGCTTTAAAGCACCCTATGTTCACTTCTTATGAAGGCGACGAGCACTTCATAAGAAGTGCCCTCATAAAAGAATGTATCGTGTATCGCAATCTGTTTATTAATGGCCGCGCGAAAATTGAAAATTTCCTCACGCAAAAATGGGCGAGCGAGCATGAGTATCGCTTAATCAAAGAGCTATGGGCGTTTGAGGGCAACCGTATTGCGGTGCGTTTTGCCTATGAATGGCATAACGATAAAGGTGAATGGTTTCGCTCTTACGGCAATGAGAATTGGGAGTTTGATGAACAGGGTTTAATGCAAAAACGCTATGCGAGCATTAACGATTTAGCGATTACAGAGGCCGAACGGAAATTCCATTGGCCGCAAGGGCGCAGGCCCGATGATTACGCCAGTTTGAGTGAGCTAGGGCTCTAGCGGGGCTGGCCGTTATAGGCTCGCAATAGCCAAATTTTGAGCTATTCTCAGGTTTCCCTTTGGGTGTTTTTATCCCTCTACCTGAGTGAAAGCCTTGAGACAATGACAAACCTTCCTAAAACCCCTCTCGATATGGCCGCCGATGTGAGTAACTCACAGGAGGTGCGCCATGTAAGACGTCAATCCATTCTTATCATCGCACTGGGTTTAGTGCTGCTCTGCCTAGCGTCGGGCTTGGGCTATTTTGCTCTGCATCAGCACGAGAAAACACAGGCGGAATGGTCCGAACACAATCAGCAGGTGATTGAACTCAATCAAACCCTAGCAGAATTTGACAGAACGATTGGCTATGCTGGGTTTATCGATCATTTCAAAAATCTTGTTTTGCGCAGGGATATTGAAACCTACGGCCCCTTGATTGAAAAAGATCTTGCCCATAGTTTGCAATTAATCGACAAGCTGGATTCATTATCTATTGCTGATGATGTTGTGAAGCTGCGCGCCATGGTCAATGGTTTTCAAGAAAAATATCGCTTGGCGCGTACGCTGATTCAAGAAGGCAAGAGTTCTGCGGTCATTGACGCCGCGCTCCCTGTTGCAGATGCCGATGCCCTCGCAGCCATTAACAACATTAGCCAAGGCTTACACGCTTATTCCAAAGCCATAGAATCCGCTGCAGAGCAAAAAAATCTAGCGGCCGAAAAATTATTGTATATATCCGGTGCAGTGCTCATTGCATCCGTTATTTTGGCAATCTTAACGCTGCTCATATATCTAAAGCGCATTACTAGCAGCCATCTAACCAGTATTCAGCAACAACTCAAAATACAACAGCAACGCCTAGCGCTAGAGCAAACGTTTAATGAATTAAGAACAACAGAAGAGCGCTATACCTTTGCGCTAGATGGTAGCGGCGATGGCGTATGGGATTGGGATATAGCGGCCAACAAGGTGTTTTTATCGCGCCGCTGGAAAACCATGTTGGGGCACGATGAAGATGAAATTGGTGCCGACCTATCGGAATGGTCAGGCCGACTTCACCCAACCGATGCAGACCGCGTAATGGCCGTTGTAAACGATAACCTTGAAGGCAAAACCCAAAGCTTTAGTAGTGAACACCGTATGCTTTGCAAAGATGGGAGCTATATATGGGTGCTTGATCGCGGCACAGTTGTGCAGCGCGATGCCGACGGTAAACCTCTGCGAATGGTGGGTACGCATTCCGATATTACCGCCGCCAAGCAACAAGAGGCAAAATTGCAATCAACTCGGGATCAGTTAGAAAAAGCCGCTGAAGTCGCAGAATTAGGCATTTGGTGTTGGGATTTACAAACCAATGCACTGGAGTTTAACGAGCGCATGCATGAGATTTATGAATCGCCGCCAGAGGTACGTAAATCAGGTCTTTACTATGAATATTGGCGTGCGCGTGTACACCCAGAGGATATTGCTTTTACAGAAGATCGGTTGCAGCAAGCATTAAAGGGCAAAGGCACCTATAACCCTACGTTTCGTATTATTAATCGCCAAGGTAAAATACGCTATATCCAAGCCGCCGGTTTTGTAGAGTGCAGTGAGGCGGGTAAACCTATTCAAATGATGGGTATTAACCGCGATATAACCCAGCAATATGAATCCGAAGATGCGCTGCGCAGAGCCAAAAAAACAGCCGATGAAGCCAGTAAAGCCAAATCCAACTTTTTGGCCAATATGAGCCATGAATTGCGCACCCCCATGAATGCCATTTTGGGCATGCTCACGCTCTTACAAAAAACCGAATTAAATCATCGCCAAGCCGATTACGCCCAAAAAACCGAAGGTGCAGCGCGGTCATTATTAGGCTTGTTAAATGATATTTTGGATCTTTCCAAAGCCGAAGCTGGCAAAATGCAGCTAGACCCCCACCCCTTCGCCATAGACCAAGTACTGCGCGATCTCTCGGTTATTCTCTCTACCAATGTGGGCAAAAAACCCGTTGAAGTTTTGTACGACATTGCCGCCGATGTGCCAAGCCACCTTGTGGGCGATGCCATGCGCTTGCAGCAAGTGCTGTTAAATTTAGGCAGCAATGCGATTAAATTTACCGAGCAAGGATCGGTCATCATCAAGATTGAAACCCAGCAAAAAAGCACCGATTCAGCAACCTTAGTATTCACCGTAAGCGATACCGGCATAGGCATAGCGCCAGAAAACCAAGCGCGCATTTTCAGCGGCTTCACCCAAGCAGAGGCATCCACTACGCGGCGCTTTGGGGGTACGGGTTTAGGTGTTTCAATCAGTCAGCGCTTGGTAAACCTCATGGGCGGGCAGCTCGCCTTAACCAGCGCATTGGGTAAGGGGAGCAGCTTCTTCTTTACCATCACCCTACCACTGCCGGTAAATCATCAAGCAACGCCTCCAAAAAGCGAAAACGTCGGGCAACACGTATTAGTCGTAGACGACAACCCCAGCGCATTAAACATTATTGCGCACCTGGGCGAATCGCTGGGGTGGAAAATAGACCGCGCCGCATCGGGTGAACAAGCCTTAAGCTTACTTAAACAGCAAGCCCAAGGCGGCAACCGCTATAGAGCCGTGTTTGTAGATTGGCAAATGCCGGGGCTGAACGGTTTGGAAACCAGCAAGGCCATCCACGATTTGGATGTAGGCATTTCGGCACCCGTGGTTGTTATGGTAACCGCCCATGAGCGCGAAAACTTGGCGCAGCGCAGCGAAATAGAGCAAGCCATCATCAATGGCTTCGTGGTAAAACCCATCACCGCGTCCATGCTCATGGACGCACTCGACGGCCTTACAGATACACGTATTCGCCCATCCGCTGAAACAGCGGACACCAAAAATGAGCCTCGTTTGGCAGGCATGGCTATCTTGTTAACGGAAGACAACCTCACTAATCAACAAGTGGCCCGTGAACTGCTAGAGGCCGAAGGGGCAAGAGTCACCATCGCCAATAATGGCCAAGAGGCGGTTGAAAGGCTTGCCAAAGAACCGGCTTTTGATGTGGTACTCATGGATTTACAAATGCCCGTGTTGGATGGCCTTACCGCCACCAAACGTATTCGCAAAGAACTACTGTTAACCAAGCTACCTATAGTGGCCATGACCGCCAACGCCATGCAATCAGACAGAGAGGCATGCATTCAAGCCGGCATGAACGATCATGTCGGTAAACCCTTTGATGTGAACAACTTGGTGAATGTGCTGCTGCAACATGCAGGCAGGCAATCTATAAGTAGCCAGCATCTAGGCACCCAGCAGGCAGTGCCACAACCCAAACAGCCCGAGAAAAGTGAATATACCGATCTTGCAAGCGCAGCCCAAATAGACCTAGCTAGCGCATTAGCGCGGCTAGGCGGCAAACAAGAGTTGTACGTGCGTATGTTCCCTATGTTTCTTGCTAACCTAAAAGAGCTGCCGCAGAAACTTATGGCATGTTTAGAAGCGCAAGATTATCTACAAGCATCGCAGAAGCTACACTCCCTAACAGGCACCGCAGGCACCATGGGCGCAACAGAGTTAGCGGCGCAAGCAGCCTTAGCAGAAAAACAATTGGCGGGCGAGATAACCGCCAGTGCGGCGCGGTTACAGGTGTTAAACATCAACGCAATGATTGGTGAAATGCTGCCTAACTTAGAGTTGCTGTTACGCGCATTTCAACCACCAGTGGTAGCTTCTTAGGTAACCACTGAGGCAGCTGCTGAAGTCACAAGAGGCTAGAGAACCTGCTGGGTAATATCGCGCGTAAACCCTCCAAGCCAAGAACCTCGTTCTGGGATTCGCTTGAATAAGATAGTTTAAGCATGACTAAGCAATCAGGCTTAAGCCCGAATCGGCGCGTGCCCCATGCAACGTAAAACCGTTTTTAGCTTTACGCACCAGCTGGTGTAATTGGCGCACCCCTTCCGGCCAGAGGCCTAGATTCGAATCGCTATTGATGTGCCCCACCTGCTTAATTCGCAAATAATCAGTTCCCCACAGTAAGGCCCAGTAAGCGGCCTTGTGCTCAGTCATCCACGGGTCATCACTGCTGGCAATCAGGGTAGCGGGCACTGGCAAGAAATCTTGTGGGAGTTGCTGCGCAATTCCAAATTTATCGGGGTCGGCGGGTGAAAAATAATCGTTTTTTATGAGCTTATTCCAAAAGAATAATTTTTTGAAAGTTATAAGCTAATGAATAAACGGTATTTTTAGTTTTAAAAACTCCTGTTTACTATGGCGCCGCTGCTGTGCAATTTGGTGCAGCTAACCACTATGAGGAGGATTCTATGGCACAAGAACGCAATCAGCACGTCTTCCTCGATGACGACGTGCTGGCTGAAATCAAACATCAGCTTGCAAATATTCAGTTCGGCTCTTTAGAGATTCAAATCCACAATGGCCATGTGGTTCAACTAGAGCGCCGCGAAAAAAAGCGCTGGGGAAAAAGCGAAAACGCTAAGTAATCCCAAAAAAGCAACCCCTAAAAAGTAACCCGTTTTTAAAAACAATATTACACACTAAAAATAAGCACTGACCGGACCACCGGAAGTGATATGCATACTTTGGAGACTAGCATGTCATTTCAAGATAAAGGGTCGGTTAAGCGATCCGCAAAATTTGCCCTAAAACTATTACCCCTTGCATTAACCGCAGCATTCATTTCCGCACCCGCTTCAGCCGGTTTCCCAACGCTTTATGGCAAGGTTTATTTAACCGCAAACCAATATGATTTAGAAAAAAATAACTTCGCACTAACGGCTCCTACCGCGACAACCTACAAACACATTGGCGCTACAGGCACTACCGCTGAACTTGATACCAGTGCAGTTGAAAGCACGGGTTCGCGCATTGGTATTCAAGGTGATTTCGGTGCAGCCAATGACTTAACCATTTTCTACCGTGTTGAATACGGTATTGATGTAGACAACGGCACCAACGCCAATGGCCGTGAATTAACGCAGCGTAATATTTTTGGTGGTGTGCGTGGCGCTTGGGGTCAAGTCTTAGTGGGTAAAAATGATACGCCACTAAAAACCGTGCAAACCAACAGCGTATTGCGTACCGATCTCGATCAGTTTAACGATGCGCCACTTGCTGATTTAGGCACTTACTTAGTCGGTGAAAACCGCCCTGACAACGTTATTCAATACACCTCACCGATTTTGTTGGGTGGCTTAGAAATTAATTTGGCGGCGATTCAAGCAGAAGAAACTGGCGTTTATGAAACAGCGGCTAAACCGCAAAACGATAGCAATTTTGCATCAGGCAAATCCTTGTCTGTAGTTTATGGCAAAGCTAAATGGTATGTGGGTGCTGCCTACGAAACCAATGTGGCAACCACCGATGCATTCCGTGCTGTGGGTGAAGTGACATTGGGCACCGTTAAACTGGGTGCAATTTATCAAACCGCTGAACGTCATGAAGCTATTGATAGTTTAGGCGGATTCTCTACGTTTATAGGTACTACACCTACCACGCTGGGTGCGCAAAACGGTTTAACACTTCTCTCTGAATGGGATGGCGCTTCTGGCAATGCATTTAAAGAACAAGATGGCTACGTCTTAAATGCATCTTGGAAAGTAGCTGGCCCATGGACCTTAAAAGCACAAGTGGGCAGCTCATCGACTACGCCAACTAACGCCGCTTATGACGATGTGAAAGCCGATGCTCTTGCGCTAGGTGTGGATTACAAGCTTAGCGATGCTGCACGTTTATTCACGTACTACGCCAGCGTAAAAGCGGAAGGCGATGCAAAAATCAGCACTGAAGCCACTACCGATAAAACCTTTGCAGTTGGATTAGATTTCAAATTCTAAGCAAGCTAAGCCGTGGTCTGCATTAAGACCACGGCAACATTTTTGTACCAAAAAATATTCATCATTCTCTAGGAAAACAAACCATGAATGTGATTAAAAAAATCGCGCTTACCGCTGGCGTTTTATTATTATCAGCCAGCGCTATCGCAAAAGATATTACTTTGCTCAATGTGTCTTACGACCCTACGCGCGAACTCTACAAAGAATACAACACCGCCTTTGCAAAATACTGGCTAGCGAAAACCGGCGATAATGTAAAAGTTGAACAATCGCACGGTGGTTCCGGCGCACAGTCGCGCTCAGTCATCGATGGTTTGCAAGCAGATGTGGTGACCTTTGCCTTGGCGGGCGATATTGATCCGCTCTATAAATTTGGCAAATTGATTCCAGAAAACTGGCAGGATCGTTTACCGCAAAGCAGTGCGCCTTATACATCGACCATCGTATTTTTAGTTCGCAAAGGCAACCCAAAGAAAATCAAAGATTGGGACGATTTGATTAAGAAAAATGTAGAAGTGATTACTCCTAATCCAAAAACCTCTGGCGGTGCCCGTTGGAACTATTTGGCAGCATGGGGTTTTGCCAAAAAGAAATTAGGCTCTGATCAAGCAGCACAGGAATTTGTTAAGCAGTTATTTAAAAATGTTCCTGTCCTCGACTCTGGCGCACGCGGCTCAACCACTACCTTCGTTCAACGCGGTATTGGCGATGTGTTGTTGACGTGGGAAAACGAAGCCTTCTTAGCTGTAAATGAATTGGGGGCAGATAAAGTTGAAATCGTCGTGCCTTCACTCTCCATTTTGGCTGAAGCTTCAATTACGGTAGTCGATAAATATGCAGACGCACACGGCACTCGCGCTGTTGCAGAAGAGTATCTGAAATATCTCTACACCAAAGAAGGCCAAAACATTGTGGCGAAGCATTTCTATCGCCCACGTGATAAAGAAGTGGCTGCAGTTTATGCCAGTAAATTTCCTAAAATTGAGTTAATTACCATTGAAGATTTTGGTGGTTGGAAAAAAGCGCAGCCAGAACATTTTGGTGACGGCGGAATTTTTGACAAGATTTATCAATAAGTAGCTGTGACCGTAATCTTGTGTAAAACCTTGTTCGTAGGTGCCTGCATTTACGAACAAGGTTTTGTGCGTGGTGTTGAACTAAAAGTTACCTGACAACAGGTACTGACGAGAGTGCTTCGATGAGTGTTTCTACTGTTAAGGAGTTACCGGCTAAGGTAGCTCGCAAGAAAGAACCTTGGGTTCAAAAATCCGTACTTCCCGGTTTTGGCTTGTCGTTGGGTTTTGCAACCCTGTACGCAAGCCTTTTGGTGTTTATACCACTGGCAATGTTAGTGGTGAAAAGTTTTGAATTGCCGCTGGATGAACTATGGAATGTCATTACCAATCGCCGCGCCTTGGCGAGTTATCGATTAACCTTTGGCACATCGCTGATTGCCGCCACAGTGAATTTATTTTTTGGCTTAATTGTGGCTTGGGTTCTGGTGCGTTATTCCTTCCCCGGCAAACGTATTGTCGATGCGGTAGTGGATTTGCCTTTCGCATTACCTACTGCGGTAGCCGGTATTGCGCTCACCGCAATCTATGCACCTAGCGGCTGGGTAGGCCAGTGGTTTGCCTTGTTGGATATTAAAATTGCCTATACGTGGATTGGCGTGACGATTGCGCTCACGTTTATTGGCTTGCCGTTTGTGGTGCGCACAGTGCAACCGGTACTTGCCGATTTAGAAACGGAAGTAGAAGAAGCTGCTGCAAGTTTAGGTGCAAACCGCTGGCAAACATTTAAATACATTATTCTCCCAGCGTTATTGCCCTCGTTGTTAACCGGCTTTGCACTTTCATTTGCGCGCGCAATCGGCGAATACGGTTCCGTAGTTTTTATTAGCGGCAATATGCCCTACAAAACCGAAATTACCCCACTCCTGATTATGACCAAGCTAGAACAATTTGATTACGCCGGTGCAGCTGCATTAGGTAGCGTTATGTTGTTGTTCTCCTTTGTGTTGTTGTTACTGATTAATTTGCTCCAGCATTGGAGCCACAAGAGAACGGGTGGTTAATATGGCCGGTGTCATTTCTAATTTACACAGCACGAGTGCAAAACGAGTACAAGGCGCAACCACAGAAGCGCGTTGGATTCGTTACACATTAATATCAATTGCCTTGGTGTTTCTAGCGCTGTTTTTAATCATGCCGCTGGTGGTGGTATTTGTTGAAGCCTTTAGTAAGGGCGCGGAAGTTTATTTTGCAGCCATCACAGAACCCGCTGCTGCACATGCCATAAAACTCACCTTAACGGCTGCAGCCATTGCAGTGCCACTTAATGTGATTTTTGGTTTGGCGGCGAGTTGGGCAATCGCAAAGTTTCAATTTCGTGGCAAACAACTTGCGATTACCTTAATTGATTTACCTTTTGCAGTGTCACCTGTTATTGCGGGTTTGATTTACATGTTGATATTTGGTGCGCAAGGTTTGTTTGGGCATTGGCTCATGGATCATGAAGTGCGCATCATGTTTGCGGTGCCCGGCATTGTATTGGCCACTGTGTTTATTACCTTCCCCTTTATTGCGCGCGAATTAATTCCGCTGATGCAAGAGCAGGGTAAAGAGCAAGAAGAAGCGGCGATTACCTTAGGTGCAAGCGGTTGGAAAATGTTTTTCCGCGTAACCCTGCCCTCCATTAAATGGGGTTTGCTCTACGGCATTATTTTGTGTAATGCGCGTGCGATGGGCGAGTTTGGCGCGGGGAGTGTCGTGAGCGGAAAAATTCGTGAAAAGACCAATACCATGCCATTGCACATTGAAATTTTGTACAACGAATATCAGTTTGCCGCCGCCTTTGCGGTTGCCTCTCTGTTGGCTTTATTGGCCTTAGTGACATTGGTATTAAAGAGTGCGTTGGAATGGCAAGCGGCGCGCGAACATGAATTGGCCGTGCGTACCGCGCAAGCGCAATAAACGAATGAAGTGAGTAAAAAATTATGAGTATTGAAGTTCGTCAGTTAAATAAAACTTTTGGTAGCTTTACGGCTGTTAATAACATTTCATTGGATTTCCCCACAGGGGA
>SYDJ01000133.1 GCA_005801205.1 Gammaproteobacteria bacterium | reverse complement strand
TATCAACTTGGTTCCGCATACAGCGCAAGAACGAAAAATTGAAGCAGTGCTTTCAAACTCGTTTGGTTTTGGTGGAACAAACGGCTCATTGATTTTCAAAAAAATCTAATCAGCTGTTGAGTGAGTAACACACCCAAAACGCCGAACCCAAGTTCGGCGTTTTTGTATAAAACATCAACAGAATTAATTTTATGCAAACACTTCCCGTAATTGCCGTAAATGGTGTTCTGGACGCGCAAGTATCACCACTTGATCGCGGCTTTGCCTATGGCGATGGGGTGTTTGAAACCTGCAAAATGCTGCACGGCAAAATTCCTTTGTGGCACTTGCACAAAGAGCGCTTACTCAAAAGTTGTGAAAAGTTATTTATTCCCCTATCAATCGATTTAGTTGAAGCGCAATTTGCCAATCTGATTGCGTCGCTTGCAGCTAACAATACTGAACATGCAGTGGTGAAAATTACAGTGACGCGCGGGCAGGGCGGTAGAGGTTATCGCGCGCCTGAATCAGTTTCACCAACAATTGTTATTGGTGTTTTTCCTACGGCGAATTATCCGCAGAGCTATTTTTCAGAAGGTGTAACAGTCAAGCTTTGCAATCAGAGGCTAAGTTGCAATCCAAGCTTAGCCGGATTAAAACATCTCAATCGTCTTGAGCAAATTTTAGCGCGTGCCGAATGGCAGGATGATGCTATCGCAGAAGGTATTTTGTTAGATACCCAAGGCAATTTGATTGAAGCTGTATTCAGCAACATTTTCCTTATTAAAAATGGAGAGCTGTTTACACCAGATTTATCGGAAGCAGGCGTTGCGGGTGTTATGCGTCGCTTTATTATTGAAACCTTAGCGCCACAATCAGGTCTTAAGGTTCATGTTAAACGTTTAGCCATCATAGACTTACTGAGTGCAGATTCCGTGTTCTTGTGTAATAGCATTTATGGTATTTGGCCTGTGCAGAAAGTTTTAAGCGAACAAATACAAGAGTTGAATTCTCACGCGCTTACCGCGAAGTTACAAAACTTTTTAAACGCAGCGCTGGCTGTGTAAAACACCTAATCATTTATTCAAACTAAAATAATCGCGCCTATAAAAATGATATCACCCAAAACATCTCTCCTTGGCCGCATTATCACGGGTCTTTTATTGGTCATTTTTCTAGCCGGGCTTAGTCTTGCTTACATGTGGATTAGTTATACCTCTTGGCTGAATGCGCCCTTGGCTATACCGCAGCAAGGTTTTCATTACGAGTTGGACTCTGGGAAATCGCTGAGTCATTTGTCGCAAGATTTAGCCAGCAAAAAAATATTAGCTCATCCGCGTTGGCTCAATTGGTATGCGCGTTTTTATCACAAAGAAAAAATTCATCCCGGCGAATATTTATTGGAGGTAGGCTTAACGCCCATCAGCCTGCTGGAAAAATTAAATAAAGGCGATGTGGTTTTACATCAAGTCACCTTTCTTGAAGGCTGGACTTTTAAGCAGGTGATAGACGCCTTAAATGCAGAGCCAGAAGTAAAACATTTAATTGCTGATAAGCCTGACAGCAAACGTCTGGAAATTTTAAACCTACCTATTTCACACCCAGAGGGTTGGTTTTTTCCTGACACCTATCGTTTTACTAGAGGTACATCAGACGTAGAAATTCTAACGCAGGCCTACAATGCCATGCGCAAAAATTTGGATGAGCTTTGGGCCAACAAATCTGCGAATTTGCCTTATCGCAACAGCTACGAAGCCTTAATAATGGCGTCGATTGTTGAGAAGGAAACGGGGCACGAAGGTGAACGGGATAAAATCGCAGGTGTATTTGTGCGCCGCTTACAGATAGGTATGCCGCTGCAAACAGATCCCACCGTTATTTACGGTATGGGCGATGCCTATAAAGGCAAAATTACTCGCGAGGATCTTAAGCGTCCAACACCCTATAATACCTATACCATTCAAGGTTTGCCGCCAACGCCTATAGCAATCCCCGGCAAAGCATCACTTTATGCTGCCTTACACCCAGATGCAGGTAAATCGCTTTATTTTGTCGCCAAGGGTGACGGCACCAGCATATTTTCTGATTCGCTTCTAGATCATCAGCGCGCTGTGGTGCGCTATCAGCTTAAGCGTACAACTGATTACCGTTCAACGCCTAAATAGCGAGTACAGTCAATGACAATCAGGGGGCGCTTACACTACAATAGCCCCCAATTTTTGCTATTTCGTCTTGGTTCTTTGCCATATCGTCCTAGCTTTTGATCTTATCGTATTAACTCTCGGAAGTTATAACAGCATGACCGAATATCTCGCTTCAACAGACGCAAACACATCCACCGAAAACAAAAAGCCATTGCATTTTTTGCAACAAATTATCCGCAAGGATTTAGAGCAGGGTGCTCATACGTCAATCGCAACTCGTTTTCCGCCAGAACCTAATGGTTATTTGCATATCGGCCACGCAAAATCTATTTGCTTAAATTTTGGCCTCGCCGATGAGTTTGGTGGCACTTGTAATTTACGTTTTGACGATACTAATCCGGAGAAAGAAAACGAAGAATTTGTTAACTCCATCAAGCAAGATGTTGAGTGGCTCGGTTTTAAGTGGAACGGTAATGTTCGTTACACCTCGGATTACTTTGATCAGTTACATGCTTGGGCGATTCATTTAATCGAACAAGGTTTAGCATTTGTGTGCGATTTAAATGCTGATCAAATGCGTGAGTATCGCGGTACTTTAATTGAAGCGGGAAAAAACAGCCCTTTTCGCGAGCGCAGTGTTGCAGAAAACTTGGCGTTGTTTGAGAAAATGCGCGCCGGTGATTTTGAAGAAGGCGCATGTTCTTTACGTGCAAAAATTGATATGTCATCGCCCAATATTAATTTGCGCGATCCGATTATCTATCGCATCAAAAAAGCCCATCACCATCAAACCGGTGACAAGTGGTGCATTTATCCTTCGTATGATTTTGCTCATGGTCAAAGCGATGCGATTGAAGGCATTACTCATTCCATTTGTACCTTGGAATTTGAAGATCACAGGCCGCTCTATGAGTGGTTTATTCAAAACTTGCCTGTACCGGTTATTCCACGTCAGTACGAATTTGCGCGTTTGAATATTAATTATTCGGTAACGAGTAAGCGCAAGCTAAAACAACTTGTCGATGAAAATCATGTGGATGGTTGGAATGACCCGCGTATGCCTACCATTTCTGGTAT
>SYDJ01000132.1 GCA_005801205.1 Gammaproteobacteria bacterium | reverse complement strand
GGTTTAACGTCTAATGCTTTACTGAAGCCGCACCTAGTGCGGCTTTTTTATTACATTAGAAACCTTTACACGAATAAGTCACCGCATCGTAAGCACCGCTTTATGATTCGAAAACGCATGAATACATCCTTGTAGCTCCCTGTCGTCATCCATGACGCTAGAGTTTCGAATCATAAATCGGTACTTGCTTTGGAAGATTAACTTTCATTCCAGACCTCAGGCACATATTTTTCGGTTACGACTTTGAAATTCCTCGACCCAGAACTTAACAAAAATAAAAATTACAAACGCTTTTGGTACAGCCAAGTTTTATCCTTCATGGCCAATCAAATTGTGATGATGGCACTGGGCTGGCATTTGTATACGCTCACCCACAGCGCGCTCAGCCTAGGCTATTTGGGTTTGGTGTTATTTTTACCGCAAGTATTTTTGGTATTAGTGGTTGGCCAAGTGGCAGACCGCTATAACCGCCGCAAGATTATTTTGATCACGCAATGCTTGGAAGCAATAATTTCACTCACGCTGTGCGCAAGTGTTGTGTTCGATGTCGTATCGCCGCTGTGGATATTTATAGGCGCAATCTGCATTGGCAGCGTGCGCGCCTTTCAAGGCCCAGCACTGCAAGCGCTCTTACCGAATTTGGTGGGGTTAGATTTATTACCGAAAGCTATTGCACTCGGGTCAGCATCGCGCCAGTTCGCCACTATCGCAGGGCCTGCTCTCGGCGGCTTATTATTTTTAGGCGGAACGACATTTGTGTATGCATCAAGCGGTTTACTTTTTATCATCGCCTTTATGCAAATATTTTCAATTCGCTTTACCGAACAAGCACGACCTAATGCGCCTGTTACTTGGCAAGTATTAACAGCGGGCATTCAATTTATTTGGCAGCGAAAAGTTGTACTGGGTGCAATTTCGCTGGATTTATTTTCGGTTTTACTCGGCGGAGCCACCGCACTTCTACCGATTTATGCCGCGCAAATTTTGCATGTGGGCGCATTAGGCTTAGGATTTTTGCGCGCTGGGCCAGCTATAGGTGCATTAATCTTAGCGATTTATTTAGCGCGTTACCCGCTACAGAAAAACGCAGGGCGAACCATGTTTATCTGCGTAAGTATTTTTGGCATTACAACGTTAATTTTTGGTTTATCCGAATGGTTTTTCGTATCGCTACTAGCGCTCATTATTATGGGCGCTGCAGATATGGTGAGTGTAGTGATTCGTTCAACGCTCGTACAACTGCAAACCCCCAATGAAATGCGTGGGCGTGTAGGTGCGGTGAATTCTATTTTCATTGGAGCCTCTAACCAACTCGGCGAATTTGAATCCGGCGTTACCGCAGAATGGCTGGGTGTTGTACCTGCGGTGGTGATGGGCGGTGTTGGCACTTTGTTGGTAGTCGGGATTTGGTTGCGGTTATTTCCAGAGTTGTATAATTGGGGGAAAACAGAAAAGCCAGATTAAACCCTAGCGAAACACCCGCCCTGCCCACACGCCCAAACCAGCTGCAACACTACCGAAGTGATCGCCATCCACCATGGGTATTTGCTCACCAAACAAACGGCGAATCACGGTTTGTATTAAGGGCGATTTAGCGCTGCCGCCGGTTAAATAAACAATATCCGGTTGCGCACTTGCTTGTGCTACAGCCTCGGTAATGAGTGCAGATATTTTTTGTAGCAACTGAGTACTAACTTCTGCAAATTGCTGTGCATTACAAACGGGTAATAAATTCTTTTCAATAAAGCCAAGATCAATGGTGCAATCAGTTTGTGAAGAAAGCGCGATTTTTCCACCCTCAGCTTCACGCACCACAGCAAAATTGTGTTTGCCGTTACGCATTTTTATAAAACGGTTTAACAACTGCGGTTCGCTGGTTTCGCGCAGTAACTTTTCTAGCAGCTGCGTGGTTTTAATATCGTAAAAGTCGGTTTGCGCGCCTATGTCGTTAATCGCCATGGCATTTACAAAGGGCATGACCGGCATGGGCAAGTCCGTCGTTAGGATCGAGTTGATGCCAAACTCCGGCATTAATAATTTTTGCGCAAATTGGATATCAAAATCATTGCCACCAACTCGCTCACCGGTGTGACCTAAAAAATCCTGTTCGCGATTTAATTGTTGAATATGTTGTGGCCCCATTAATACCATGGAGCAGTCGGTCGTACCGCCGCCAATATCCACCACAAGCACGCGCTTATTTTCAGTAAGACGCGTTTCAAAATCAAAACCCGCTGCCAAGGGTTCAAACAAAAATTCAATATCTTTGAAACCTACG
The DNA here is from genome assembly GCA_005801205.1 of Gammaproteobacteria bacterium. Lineage (GTDB taxonomy): Bacteria > Pseudomonadota > Gammaproteobacteria > Pseudomonadales > Cellvibrionaceae > Cellvibrio. The sequence goes on along the minus strand of SYDJ01000132.1, from coordinate 3,356 downwards.
CGCTTGCCCGCTGCGGTTAAAATTTCTTGCGCCTGCTGGTTGCTGTGTTGGGCATTAATGCCCTGGAAATTTACGGGGCGGCCAATTACCGCCTGGGTAATGGTTTCACCGAGATATTCTTCTGCGCGGGTTTTGACGTTGAGCATCATGGCTGCAACGACATCTTCAAAAAAATCTACTGACTGTTGACGCAACCCACTCGCGCCCAAAAAAGATTTTGGCGATTTAATAAAATAGCCTTCGCTAGGCGCTGCTATGTAATGCTCAATCGCCTCTTCACCAAAAAACAAACCTTCGCGCACATTCGTAAGCGAGTGTTCTATTTTTCCATTGCGTGATTGGCTTAATAGCGCAGCGCGGCTTTGCGCAAACAGTAATTTCGTTTCACCATCGGGCAACTGCTGCCAAATAGATTCTGCAATAAATGCGCGCTCAAACGCATAAAGTGTTGAGGGCGCAAAGGCATTGTCGTGATAAAGCGGAATAAGGCGTGCCTGTCCATTAAGTGCTGGCCCATTCAGCACATGCGCCATGGCACAGTTAGAGGTGCCGTAATCAAAACCCACAAACATAATTTATCTCGATAAGGTAGCGGGCACCACATTACCATAACAAGCGGGAAATTTTGAGTGCGCCCCTCACTTACTGAGCAGTGAGTGGGCGACAAGGCATTTATGGATACTACTGCTTTTGAATTTTGCCTTTTGACATCTGCTGAATTTCAACATAATTTTTTTGCGCTGTCACACTGCCCAAGGCAATGGCTTTTTTGGATAGCTCAGTCGCTTCATTAAAACGCCCTTGTCGCTTATACACTATGGCCAAATTATTGAGCACGCGCTGTTGCGATTGTACCGAGGGCAATTTATCTAACTCATTAAGGCCTTTTAATAAACTCGCCTCCGCATCTTTAAAACGCCCAACCTCCATAAGAAACCATCCGTAGGAGTTATAAATGGTGTACTCATTCAAAGGTTTGCCTGCCGCTCGTAAGCGCTCTTTCTCCGCAATGGCCATGCGAAACCATTTATCCGCATTTTCAATATCTTTTGGTTGTTTAAATGCACTTTGCGCTCGTTCAGCGCAAGCCAAGGCAAGCTGATACATAGCGCGATAATATTCTGGTTCACGCTTTACCAGTGGCAACAATAGATTTATAGAGTCGTCATATTTACGCTCCAAACGCAGCGTTTTGGCTTTATCAACGGCGAGTGCATCGGCACCTTTGTATTGGGGTTGGATTGGGTCTACTGTTTGAGCAAAGGACGAAATACTTAACAAGCTCATAAACAATGCGATGAAAAAACCGTGTAAAAAATTAAGGCGCATCATTTCGACCTCCACCAGCATCGGGGCTATTTTTTGCACCCGCAACATCTCGATCTGCAATTAATTTAATCAGAGTGTTTTCATAGCTGAATTTAATCGAGTCACCGGGTTTAAGCGTGATATCGACTTCACCGTGCTCGCCCATCGGTAAATCACGCCCGCCAATAGAGACAATCGGCGACGGCAAATCATCTATCATGGGTTTTGAAGGTGAAACATGAATGCTAATGCCCGACGGGTGCAAAAGTTTAAAACCTTCAACGCCCGAGGCTAAGAGCGAACACCCCAAAGCAAAGCCCATAAATTTATAGGCACCTCGTTTATTTTCACGGATGAGCAAAAAAGACGAATAGAGCGTAAACCCAATTAACCCCATTGCGCCTAGCTGCACCAGTTTTACCAGCAACTCTTCCATCGCCAACCTCCAAGAGTAATAGTCCTTAACACATTTTTGGATTGGGTATGACAAATGCATCAGCCTGTAGCTTACGCATCCCCCCATGTGAATTAGTTATCGCCCGGCCAGTATCCTGCGCATTGAAACATTTCGCCAGTTCTTTAACTGCCAATTATTCAGGGCAAAAAAAAGCCGCAACTCAGTGCCAATGCTGTTCACTTAAGCGGAGCAGCGTTGTGATTAACCGGATAGCGGGTTTTGGAAATCTTAACCGCCCGGGGTCGTGAAGGCCTCGGGCGTTTTTGTATAAACAACGCGGCCACATTACCGCGCAGCTCTGCTAACCGCTTAGGAGTATTTCCCAGCGACACCGCGCCCGCCATCACAATCAATTGCGCCGCGATATACTGATACGCAAACTTAAAACTCACCTCGGACGGCACCTGCTTATGCGCAACAGCCGCTTGGCTCGCTTCACGCCGAATCAAGTTGTAGCCCAGTAAAATCCCCCACAACTCCTGATATACCAGCGCCACTTTCTTGCTCCGCAAGGTCATCGCGTTGTATTGGAACGAACTTTTAATATCACGAAACCCCAACTCAATTTCCCAGCGTTCGTGATACAGACCCGCTATCTGTTGCGCGCTGAATTGCGCAATCGGCAGCGAGGTAAACACGGTTTTTTCCTTGTCGCCACACAGGTAAGTCACAGCACGCACTTCCCACTGCATAGGCAGCGCGGGATTTTTCTTGCGCGCTTGTGGCGATACTGTCATGGCCAACAAACGATCGCCCGGGCCGTATTCTTCCACCACACTGGCGACCACACCTTGACGTGCCGGTATCAACCAATGTTTTGCCTCGCCACTGTTGTGCAGGCTCAATAATAAATCAGCACCCCAGAAACCTTTGTCCAATAAGGTCACTGAGTGGTCAGGAATACTCTGGTGAAAACTCGCGGCCAGTGGAATTTCACCTCGGCGATAGGGACTGATGGCAGCGTTGAGAATCACATGTGAGCGTGCATTCATCACCGCCACTAAGCGCAACATTGGGTAAGGGGTTTGACGTTCACTGGACGTGTTGCCCGAACCAAAATGCGCACGCAAGGCTTCGCTTTCCTGTGTGCGAAACAGTGCACCATCGACGGCAAAGACTTGCAAACCATGCCAGCTATCATCGGGATAACGCTCTGTACCCCACAGCGTAGCGCTCTGCTGAAACAGCCATGCCATCGGCTGTTCACCCAAGCGCTCGCGCGCTTTGGAAATACCGCTTTTCGCCAGCAACGCTTCATTGGCAAGACCTTCGGCACAGATGTTTAAGCGTCGCGCCACTTCATCAATCGGTTCGTTGCGAAAGAACGCCATGCCAATCACCAACCAGAGCACCATGTCGGCGGGTAGTCGGCGACGGCGAATGCTGGCTTGATGTGTTAAGGCGAGCGCGGTTTCAATCCAGTCGGCAGGAATATGCTGAAGGAAGTGGTTGTGCGTTAGGCTGGGACTGTAATCCCAAATGCTTTCCAGTTGCGGTCTGATAATCACAAAAAATCCGATACGTTGTTCGTTCGTATCGGATTTTCTGGTTATTTACGTTCGGGGGCAATGCTTAAGTGAACAGCATTGCG
>SYDJ01000131.1 GCA_005801205.1 Gammaproteobacteria bacterium | reverse complement strand
GCCAAGCCGAGCGGCATAACATCCGCTTCAGTTTCTTTGCCTTTTGAGTTTTTATAATGCAGCTTTAACCAGCGATTAGCATAAAGCGCATCGCTTACCGTTTCAAAAACACCGGGGGTAATTTTAGGAGGTAGTAGTGGTTGAGTGGCGGCAACGACACGTACTTTTTTTGGCCACTCTCGCTCCAACTTAGCGTTACTGTCTGGCCCGAGGTTGCGACGCGCTTGCGCGAAAAAACCTTCCATCGAACTCATCAACCGCGAGGGCAATAAATTTCGCAAATGCTCCTCGGCCAAGCCCAAAAGCAAAGACTCTTGCGGAGTGAGATTCGGCAATGCCAAGCCTTTTGCCCGCTCCAACCACTTATAGCCATAGGGCTTACTGCGATCATCTCGCTCTATTTCAAAATGCTCACTCAACATTTCCAACTGACGCTGGATGGTACGGAGCTCCCGCTCAATACCTGCATCTTTAAGCTGACTATGAAGCTCTGCGGCGGTTATTTTTCGTCCACGCGGAATGCGGCGAAGCAATTCAATTGCGAGTAAAGCAGTTTCTAAAGTATCTGAACGTTTTGCCATATCAGTTTAAAACCTTTCCACTAAATGCCGCCCACAAACGCACCATGGCGTAGGTATCTAATTCACAATAGCGGAGGAGTTGCTGTTCAATTTCTTTTTTACGAGTTGTACTTGTGTTAGAAGAAATTGCTTCTATGAATGCGTCCATTGCCATACCGCCATCTTTCACACCATCAAGGTCGGCATAATTCAAATCCGGACACATTGCAGGTAGCACAGCTTTGATACTCCAACTGCCCTTTTGATTCGGGTGATAATAATATTCGCGCGCTACAGGCAGAAGATCCACCACCCGCTGATTGAGCGCTAACAATGGTTGGGCCAAATGAGGTAATCGTTCAGCAAGATCTCGAATACGCGAGGTTTCAAAACCTGCGTTATAAACAAAAATTGGCCCGTGATTGCCACACGCATTAATCAAGGATTGCGCGAAGGCTTCCGATGGATCAGCCCCACTGAGATCAAGAAATGCCTGCTGCTCTAAAATTCCGTTAGGCGCTAGGTGATGCACACTGAATTGAAAAGGAATTTGCTGATAAGGACGAGTACCTTTCCAGATAGGTACTGAAAATTGGATGGTTTCAAAATCCATAAAATAAGCAGGTAATTTATGCGGCGCTAAATTTTGGGCAGCGCCGTCTTGATCGAAATAGGTTTGACCCGATACAGCAACCGCTTTCACTCTGCGCTGTTTATCGTTCAAGAATTCATCGGGCAGATCACGCAACTCAGTCACTTGGTGCGCTTGAATATGTGCCGATAATTTATTGTTGAAGCGACCGGGTAACCAACTCAATGGTTGCTCCGCTTGCGGCTCCTGGCTGCGGCAATGCGCAAGAAATCCGCACTCAAATGGCTGACCGCACTGCGCGCCAGTTTTTATGGCCGGGACCTTATCTGTTGCCAATATTTGTTGTGCCTCGGCAATCCAGCTACTGACTTCATCGCCGCGATTAAACACCGCCTCAGTTAAATCTTGCTCTTTCAGTAGGCCTTGATAATCGCCACCACCCGGATACACCCATGAGCTATCAATATGAGCCAACGCAATGCCGATTAGTGGAACATTAGATGCGCGCGCAATATAAGACTGCACAGCAGAATCATCGTGATGATACCCCTTTACTGAGGTGGACGATTTTACCTCCACCATTCTCCACGCCAGTTGATCGCCCTGCGCTACTGGCAATATCGCATCAGCAAATGCCAGTGCCCCTTGTGCGCGAAAGCCTGCTTCAAAAATGGGTTGCGGAGATTGCAGTAAACGTTGAGTACGAGCGAAAGCCGCATCGAAGCCTTCTGCCTGCGAATCAATCAATACACCTTCACCTTTAGGGTCGTAGAGCTGACGGGCGATATCGCCTACCTGATAGCCCGCTGCAAAACTGGCCTGGGTCGCTGCTGAATCTTTGCGCAATTCAGGATGATAGACCTCAAGCCACAAACGCTTTGGGCACTGCCGGAAAGCCATTAACTTAGATTTGGAAAGTATGCGCATTTGCATCCCTATTTTCTTCTAGATATTCCTAGGCGATTCGTTATCGAATAAAACCAATCGACAACTTTCCGCCCTCTTTCACCGCGCATTCCGCTTCAAGCGCTGCAACGACCCCATCGGAGGTTTCAATGGGGCGAAAGCGATGCTGGCGTAACACTGCCGCAAAATCACCCGGAGTTAGTCGCTGCATGCCATTGACTCTAGCACGCAATTCTTGAAGTGGCGGCGAAAGTTTCAGCTCGTTACAGTGCCGAAGCAGCAATTGCCAAGCCTGTTCAGCGAGAAGAAAATCAAATTTCACCTTAAGATCAAATCGGCGTAGCGCTGCTTGATCTAAGCCTTCCATTAAATTAGTGGAGGCGATAAAAACCCCAGAAAAGGATTCCATCTGGGTTAGCATTTCATTGACAAGATTAACCTGCCAGCCTTGCTGAGCACCACGACGATCTTGCAAAAAGCTATCGACTTCATCGATCAATAGAAGTGCACCTTCCTGCTCTGCTTGGCGAAAGGCTTGAGCAATATTTTTCTCATTCCCGCCAACCCACATGGACATTAAATCGGAAGCGCGTTTTATTAATAATGGAATTCCTAACTGCTCCGCTAGCCAACGGCCATAGGCAGTTTTGCCAGTACCAGGAGGCCCGTACAAACATAACCTACCGGACTTGGCCGCAATTAAACCGGTAGCGATACCGGCCAAATCAGCATTGGCAGTGATGAATGCGGGATCATAAAATTCCGGCAAGCGATTCGGATCTTGTTTTTTGATTGGCTGATGACCCTGCGCCGCAAGTGTGTTGTTTATCAATTGTTCAAATGCACGAGCACGAGTAGCGCCGTCTAGCTCCTCTTGTATAGAACTAATAACAGATATGGTTTTAGTCACTACAGCGGGCGCCAAATCTTCGACCTCAGCAATTCGCGCAATATGGCCTGCACTTATCAGATTTCCACAAGTATTTAACAAAATTCGCTCACGTTGTTTTTTAGGCGGCAGAGGTAGTTCAAGCACCATATCAAAACGACGAATAAATGCTGGGTCTAAACCACTGATTGAATTCGATAGCCAGAGTGTCGGCACAGGGTTTTCTTCCAGCATTCGGTTTACCCACGCTTTGCGCGTTTGCGCCGTACTTTTGCGACCAAAAAACTGGTCGCCATCATTAAAAACATCTTCCACTTCATCAAACAAAATCATGGAGCGACGCCGTGAAAAAAAACTTTGTGCGGCGCTAAAAGCACGCAATCGTTTTACGCCGCCTATTGGGTCGCCTTCTGTATCCTCACTGGCGACTTCAAACATTTCACAAGCCAACTCTTTAGCCAACACCTTAGCCAACTGACTTTTACCTGTGCCCGGAGAGCCGTGTAAAAAGATATTGACCCCTTTGCGCCCGGTCTCGATAGATTTTCTAAGGTAGGGTTTGAGAATGGCGATATCAGATTGAATATGCGAGTAATCATCAATACATAACTCAGCGACCGCGCTTGGCACAACAATACCGCGCAATAGTGCGACAGGATCAATTTCTTCAGATGAGACGGTATCAGCAAACCAATCCGACAAAAGCTCCAATCTTCTCCTGAGCGATGAATTACCATTGCGGTCTAGCGTAAGCAGCCCCGAACGCGATAAGGCACTCTGCGCGCTGAGAGATTGTCGAATTTCTTGCTCCGGAATATCCAAAACGACGGATAGCACACGGAACACTGCTATCGTTGACATTTGGCCTAAATAATCAACAGTGTCATCAAATATACCCAAGCTGCTCAACAGAACGGTAAATTCAAGTATGCGGCAATCAATGGCAGTCAGACCAACCAACACCGCCAAGCGATCTACGTTGCCTGAAAGGTATTCAGGAATAGAGGAATCGGAGCGCTCCTTCTCCGCAGCCTGATGAAGCCTACGTAAGGTATTGCGTACTTTTCGAACATCAAATTCCTGATCGACGGGATCAATCCACTTATCCAGACCGAGCGCTTCGGCAATATGGTCATTAGAAAAACCATCTTTGGAAATAAACTTTTTATGTCCACCCAAAGGGACAAGCACACGCAGCATCCACAGCCTGAGCAATGGAGAAACTTCGGTACAAAAATGGTTGTTGCCAACGCCTCTGAACATAGTAATAAACCCCCTGAAAGCCTGAGTCTATTATCTATATTGGTGCGTCATTATGTGACGCAAGAGATTAGGTGAAAAGCATAAACAATCTATTGGAAGTAGCGTTCAAATTATTTTTGAGTTTTGCAAATTCTGCTCCCATCGTAGGGTTACTTCTAGTTAACTTCTTAACAGTTATTATTTAACACTCTGCATTTAGGTGCGAGACAGAAATTTGAGGTGAGGCGCAAATTTAAAATACTACTTTTTGAGGCTATTCAGAAATTGCTGGTATGCTTCACTATGATCTCCAGCATGATTATCCATTCCAACTCTAGTCAAATAACCTTTTGGTTCGACATGACTCTCAATACATTTCTCAGGCTGTTCATGCCAAGAAATATTAAATGCGGCCAGTTTGGGAAAGAAATACATGCTGCTATAACCGGGGATATTGTCGTGAATCCACCAGGCTAACGCTTGCCAATGTTTGGTTTGTTCGTAGTACGGCAGGAAGGATGTAACAACAATACACGCAGTTGCGCCCATGTGACCGTTGGCGTCGCGCATGTCACATATGTGGGCAGCGTAATTAGCTTCATTACGCGAACACTTGTATTGGTTTTTATTATCCGCGCCTTTGGCGTTCACAGCACAGGAACGATAAGCCGAGCGAATAGCAATACGGCCTAAAGCATCTTGAATAGGTTCCAACACATTTTCGCACAGCGCTTTGCCTGCTGCGATTGCTAAATCAGGATTGTCAGGGATGTTGGGAATGTGCTCAATTTGTGAAATTTCTGAGTACAGAAAATCGCGCATAAAAAATGATTTTGATAATTGCACGCGCCCAAGATTCTCTAAAGTTGCAACGGAGGCTGGGGTTTTCATTCTAGGTTTTCCTTTTCATTTTCGGGCAGCTCGAAATCGTAACCACCGTCATCTTCTTGGGTTAAAATTTCAGCCATGCGTTCTTCACCAAAATACGCGGTAAGCTCATCCGCTGCCTGCGGCCCACCAAGCTCACCTGACTTTACGCGGTCAAATACGCCAGTCAAAAATGCCAATTCTTGTTCGGTTAAATTTGCGTCGTACATTATTCACCTCCAAGTGCGATCAGCCTGCTGAGACTGACTTCAGCCCTAAATTTGTGGTCCCGCTACAATTTCTATTGATGTACTCCTATAACGGGCGAGTACATCGCTGGTAGGATTTTTTTGATCAAATCCTTCTGGCATTGCCCGATTTAATCCTCTTCTTTTTAACTCATTATCTTCGTCTATGGTTACCACCACTGCATGAGAGCACTGTTCTAATACTTTCAATATGTTTTTACTGGATTTATCGGATAGCCCCAAAATATAGCTCTTTACAACCTTTCTTGGGACTACATGCTCATGACGCAGTCCATTGAAATTCCCTATCGCAGGATTTTCTTTATTTTGCGCATAACGAAGAACTGCTTTTTTAGACCAATATGGCTGCCCTAAATATTTTACATTCGCATTTGTATTGCTATATTCCGTAGCCGCCCACAATAGTCGATCAATTAAGATACCTATTAGGAACTCATCTCCGTCATTCTTCTCTTTAAATAAGCGCGAGATTAAATCGGCAATTCGATCTTTCAATTCACGGTTGTGACATTCCATTATTTCCTCTCACTGTTGAATAAGTGCGTTCAAATACGACAGGTTAAACCCATCAAATTTTAAGCTTTGTTCGCTGCACCTTAACATTGAATGCAGAGTAAAACCCAATCAAAAACTCTAACTTTAATATGCTTAATCTGAGCAACATTACCTCAACGTGCAAGACCAGCCAAGAATAATAATGCTTCATATGATTCATCGCATGTAATTGTAGACAGTTAATGTTCAAAGGCTAACTTTATACTTCCGATCAATTTCTAGTTAAAACCCGGCGATAGCCGTCATCTTTCACTTCGCTAACCCATTGCCCTTCCATTGATACCAGGAGAGACAGCGCACGCGAATACCCGATACGCAATGATCATTGCAAAAACGCAACTGAGGCATCGTTGGTTTCAAGTATTAAGCTAATGCCTCATTAAATAGTTCGTCCTCAGATGAATTGGGCTTAGGGGTTCCATACTCAAATAACATCGCAACAAGATTTTGCTTTTTCATCTGCTCGATATTTTGCGCGAGTACATTCAACAAATTTGGGCTAGCTACAGTAATCGCCAAACACTGGGCGCGCGAGATTGCTACATTGATGCGATGTTTATCGAACAGGAAATCCATGCCGCGTGCAGATTCGTTGGCATCACTACTGCACAAGCTAAAAAAAACAATGGGCGCTTCTTGACCTTGGAATTTATCGACACTGCCAACTTTGGCGTTATCGCCCAGTGCCATTTTTAGCTTGTTCACTTGATGGTTATAGGGCGCAACGAAAAGCATATCGTTGAGTTCAATGGGCTTTGTGTTGCCTTTTCTATCGGTAAAGGGTCGCCCTATTAACTCGCGTACTAACTTCTTAATTTCTGCGACTTCTTCATCACTGGCTTGCGTATTCCCTTGGTGTTCTACGGGGATAAAAATTACCCCCGCTTCTTTATCAAGTGTACCTGAGTAATTAGCAGGCACTTGAATCACTTGTTTGTCATTATCTGGATGGGATTTTAATTGGCCTTGATAAACTGCATTGCTGATAAAGTGGTTTACCGCTGAGTGCATGCGGTAAGTGGTATCCAGAAATATGCCCATATTAGCCGGAATAATGGGCGAGTCATGTAATAAGTAATCCAAAATTGAGAGACCGCTTTCTGCGGGATGCGAACCTTGGCTTGGTTGGCCGAGCTGCATTTGGTCGCCCATTAGAACAATGTTGCTGGTGGCCCGGCTCATACCGATTAATTTTGCGACAGATACCTGCCCTGCTTCGTCGATAAATAAATAATCAAACTCGCCTTTTAATTCATCACGGCAAAAGCCCCACGCCGTGGTGCCAATAACGCAACCAGAAATTAGATGATTTTTAATAGATCTGTTATCAATAACGGTGATTCCGTTATCTGCAATTTCTTCACCGGTATCTTTTGTGCAAAAGCATTTGGCAGGGATATTTTGTTCGCGGCAATATTCCGCAACACCAATCAATAAATTGTTGATGGCTTTGTGGCCATTACTGCTGATACCAATTTTTTTCCCTTGTTTGACCAGCTCGGCAATAATGTGTTTGCCCGTGTGGGTTTTACCGGCACCTGGTGGACCTTGTAGAGTTAAATAGCTGTTATCTAAATTTACTACAGCAGTGATGATTTGTTGCAAGCGAGCATTGGAATCTGTAGCGGTAACAATATCGCCACCCGCGTGATTTTTAATGCGCGGCTTTTTGCGGAAAAGAAAATCATCTATAGCGGTATTGGGTAAATTACCTGCGTCAAAATCTGCAACCACATCGTCTATCGCCGTTTGAATGGCACCAGGGGAGACGAATTCGTCAGGAATAAGCGAGATAACCTGTTCAGGCTCCTCTTTGCATTTAACAACTACAAGGCCTTTATCAAAATCACATTCGTCTTGCACTAAAGAAACTTTATCTAAATTTGGGCCAAGCAAATAGGCGTTGTCATTTTTGAGTGGTTTGTATTCTTGGTTGATATCGAATTGGTATTCGTAACAAAATTTGCGCGCACGATCAGATTCTTTAAATGGTTCACGTGATGTGCGCACGCAACTGGCAACGCAATCTAAATCATCTTCTAGCTCTACATGGCTTAGGCCCATTCGGTCGAACAAACGCCACCACATGGGCTTGGTTTCGCGGCGGTGAAATTCTAACGTCCACGCCATGTTTTCGGTAATGCGTGCATCGTCACCTTGCAGAGCATCACTTTTGATTAAAAGTTTATCGCGCAAATTAGTGCGTGCGGTAACCTCATCGGAAATTTTTGGCTCATCAACTTCTTTGATGCCAGTATACGCGATGCCGTGCTTCGCTTGCTGATTGCGCAGCCAGTCGGTTAATTCTTGTGTGGAGTCGCAATCGTCTATGTTGTAGTCGCGAATATCTTTAAGCGTTTTACAGGTACGCCAATCGTCGGTTTCTTTGCCTTCTGCAAAAGCTTCGCGCCATTGTTCGTAGACAACGACTGAATCACCACCATTGCCGACTTCGGTTTCGCGCTTGCCACGGTATAAGTGTTCTACATTTTTAATGGAATAGCGTGGCTCGCCCAATAAAACTCCCGCCTTAACAATTTTGTATAAATCTACAAACACATTGTTGCGCAGCAATTGGTCTACTTCGTATTCACACACACCATAACGCCCCATAAGTTTGCGGCAGGCGGCAATTTCATAATTGGCATAGTGATAAATGTGCATTTGCGGGTCTTGTTGCCAACGTGCATATGCCCATTCAATAAAGTTTTTAAATGCTGCTTTTTCTTGCACGTGGTTATGCGCCCAGAAATCGATAAATTGTCGATTTCCCTGCTCATCAAAATAGGTATTTCCCCACAAATATTCCAAGCCGCCATCGGCCAAGGGGAAGCCTTCAATATCGAAAAAAACATCGAGCGGCGAATGTGGCGGCAATAATGCAAGGCCAGCGTTTGTGGGCGTTAAGATTTCAAATAAGGGAGGCATTTGGCCTGCGCTTTGTTGTTGAATGCGCGCCTGCGCTTTTATGCTTTGAAAAACGCTGGGGTTCATGCTGGGAATGCGCGTAACCGTGGTGCTGACTAATTCAGCACAGGTAAAAATGCCCGCTTCATTTAATTTTTTGATTTGCGAACTGCTGATGTTGGCGATGAATGAAAGATGATCGCGCTCTTTAAGTAATTGCTCTGCATAGGTACTCCAGCACCCAAAACTGTTTGATGCCGCTGGGTCTGGCATTTGGGTAGCATTCCACTGTTCATGCATATCCAAAAAGCGTTGCTTAAGCGCGCGGTAGTAATAAAAATAGTCATCCGTAGTTAACCGCTCCTGTACACCAGCGAGCGAGATAATTTGGTGTCCCACACTTCGTAGTGGTAATCGCCCAAATTACTGGTTTGACCTTGTTGATTGGGAACTTTGATTAAAAAAACGGCAAAGCCACGAAAAGGCAATAATTCCAGCGCAGCTTGGTAAACCACATCCACACCGGCTTGCATAGCTTCGAATGTGGCCTGTTGCTTTTGAATAAAGGAGGCATCCTTGCCAAGGAGATCGAGCGAAAGATTAGCAATGGTTAAACCCTGTGCCGCAAAGGTATTTAGCATGGCGGCTTCGTGGCTTTCGCCTTTAGCGAATAGAAGTTGCATAAACGAATCGACAGCATCTGGCTCTGGCGCCTCCGGATTGCATTCAAGTTTGAATCGATCCATCCAACTGGCGAATTCGCTGTAGGTAAAACCTACTAAATCTGAGGGAGAAAATATTAATTCGCCATTGAACTTATGCATGCCAACTCCTGACGTTCACGTGGGTGTTCCATTGAAGGTTTATCTTGCTTGGGATAATGGTATGTCGGTATTGAAGACATATCCATAGGGTGAGTGGATATACATGTCGTGTTTTCAGGCGGGAGTAAATTGCCAGATTTAACATGCTAATACCTGCTTAAGCAGAACCAAGAATCGCTGCTAAACTACATTTTCTCATCATTATTTTTAACTTTAGGAAAACATACATGGAAAGCAATGAAATCGATCAATTACTCATTTCTGCATCCGAAACTTTAGCAAATATACTTAAACAAATACACTTCGAAGCCATTGCGTATAACGGAAATCTGGAAATGTTTTTGAAAGGACTTTTTGCAACGGCACTTAAGAAAAATGATCTGAGTGACGACATCAGTTGGATTGCAATGGATAAGCAACTTTCACCTCCCGTGGCAGAATCAAAAAGACAGTCTCAAGAAGACATGTCAATCTTTTTAAATAGCATACAGCCACCGCATCATATTTCGATCGAGTTTAAATCTACACTTTCAATTGACATCAGCAAAAGCAAAGGGCAATGCGTAGATGCTCTTTCAAAAACCAATAAACATAATATAAAAAACCATAGATATATTATTCACTTCCATGCGACATACAGTCATTTAGAAAGCGGCAATACAAATAGCCGAGACGAGTTTTCAAACGCTCCAGATATTGCAAAAACTTGCTATAATGGATTAAAAAGTAATTTCATAACCGATGAACTAATTACATACTACAAGAAAGAAAATTCATCTATCGTACTAATATCTACAAATCCAATTCCTATTTATAAAATAGAAAATTTCAAAATAGATTGCTGCATATTAAGATATCATGCCGCATAAGACCCATTCCGTCGCACCTAGAGCCTAATATCAATTAACCTTGATAACCAACTCTAGGGCGACGAACATGACCAAACCTCTCCGTAAAATTGAACTGATATTTGAGGCTCACTATCTTGCCAAAAAAATAATCACCACTACCCTACTTCTATCGTCCGCTACCGCAAGTGCATACATGATTCACAGATTTGACTTCGATGCCGCTAGCATAGGGGCTTCAGCATTAATTTTCTCTGTTGCAATCGCCGCACGAGCATTGTTCGCAAATCTTCTGTTTAATTATCTTCAACATAAATATTACGGGGACGATTTGGCATCTTTCATTGCTGATGCTGATATCGCTGAAGAGTTTTATGAACAGCAGGTCAAAAGTCTTGAGGCAAGCAGCAAATATGTAAGCAATAAGGAACTAACGGTAACCGCCAGATCATCACAGCCAATTGGCTCATTTAAGGATACTGAGATTTATGACTGGATTATGTTTAAAGAAATAGATGGCGGTTCAACCAAATTCATATTTGCAGGCACAATCAATGAACCAGAATCGGTCATGATAGAAGATGGGGTTGTTTTACTAGCGCCTGGCATTCTCTATAAGAAACCTCTTGCTTCATAAAATGACCTAACCACCAATATGACTACATCATTTGTTCTACTCGAATTGGAATACCGGTCATTTTTATGAAACGAGATGCTTCCTGTACTATTTTGGAATAGTCAAATGTAGTGTTGGGTAGAATGGATGCATCCAATTCAAGTTCAAACTCAGTATGATCTTTGCTTTCAGAAGGCATAACGGTTGGGACATTAATCAATTTGCCGCTTTCAAATAGAAACTCTGCACACATACCTTCGCTACATACCTTCACAAGCATTCGTGAACAAACAGCATTAAGCGCAGCAAGACCAAATTCAATTAGAGCTGACTCGTCAGAAAATTGCTTTGAAGAGTCTTCAGTCCCCACGGTTAAGTAGATTTCAGCTGTCAGTACGCCGTCCGTATCGGAACTTACATCCAACGACATACCAACATTGTAACGAACAATGACTTTATTCTCGTTCACAAACATTCTAACAACGCTGCAACACTTATCACCACTATCGTGATAAAACAGAGATGCAAACGCTAAGCGGGTTGTTAAATCGGGTGAATTAAGATCACCAAAGTAATTAGCCGGATTTCGCCTAACAGCTTGAATATCGGTTAGGAACTGAATTGGGCTTTCATTATGGCTATCGCACATGCTGAGCATCCTAAACATTTAACTTAATTTACATTTCAGTATAGGTTCGACACATTTGCTCGCCAACCTTCAACCCTCCGTATCGCTCTACAAATACCGCTGGACTGACTTATCCCAAGAGCTAAAAATAATTTGGCCATTAAACCCCACGAGCTACACCATTCGTATTAGCTCATGGGACACTCTTAAAGCGGAACATTTAAGCTACAATAATCTTTATAAATTGGATCAGTAAGACTACAGCTCCCGCTCATCGCCTTCACATATCCACTCTTTGTAATTGTCAGCTCCGCACTGTATCCAAAAAACGTTTTTGATATCGCAGTAACATTTTTTCCGTTTCTGTCCATTTTATAGAGCGCACTGTTAATGCTATTTCCGCTGGCATCTTTGGCGACCCCGGGTGAATCAAACAAAAACACCCATTGATTATTGTAGAAACCTGCATTGATAACAAATTTAAAGTTGAATTCTGAACCTGGCACCTTTGGGGTTGAATCTGTTAAGTCTTGAACGACTTGAAATTTTCCATCAAGGAATTGTAATACCTTAGTGCCATAGTTAGTCGGCTCCCATTGATTAAGGCTTGAATTCGGAATTCCTCCACTCAGAACGACATTTAGCTGGCCATCAATTGGCAATACAGTAAGCCCAAAAATTTCTTTATCGACCGTATCTGAGGGGAATACGTTTTCATCCGGAGCCGAGAAAGTACCATCACCATTGCCCCACAAAACCATTGGTTTTTGTAAATAATGCTTTAGTGATGAAAAATCATTATTAACAGTAATGATATCAATATTGCCATCGCCATTAACGTCAGCCAGTGACGATTGATGAGCGAAGAATTTATCGATAGGTAATACTATTGTTTTATACGAACCATCAGGTTGACTTAGCACAACATAAGAGTCAGATTGCAATAGGGACCAATCATTATTCGCTAGGGGGTAGTCTGGCCCCCAGCCTGCAATATACACATCAGGCTTTCCGTCATTATTTAAATCGGCAACCTGAAAGAACCCTGGACTTACTACACTGGCTCTATCTGCATCGGATTTAAATAGTGTCGATGAAATATCCATCCATTTTTTTGTCAC
This sequence comes from Gammaproteobacteria bacterium, assembly GCA_005801205.1. Taxonomy (GTDB): domain Bacteria; phylum Pseudomonadota; class Gammaproteobacteria; order Pseudomonadales; family Cellvibrionaceae; genus Cellvibrio. The sequence continues at coordinate 6,927 of SYDJ01000131.1, read as the reverse complement.
AGAATCTTGCAGTAGAAAATAGAGTTTTCCCGGCGAATCTGGCCATTTATTTTTGTTTGAGTCTGGATAGAGATTTTTGTACACTATGGTACTCACCATAGCTACCATGGAGCCGTTCTGTAGAAAGTCTGCAAAGACTATTGAACGAGGACTAAAGCCACCGGTGCTTTTAAGCCCATTAATTGTTGGAGTGTTTCTCCATTCATCGTTTACATCGCCCAAGATATTATCTAATCGACCAGGTCCATTTTCGGGCAAGATGTAACTTTCTAAATCTACATTCACTTTGTTTTCATAGCTTGTTTTGTAAACGGGGAATGGCGTCATTACCAATGCGCTCTGAGTTGCAGAGTCGCCATCGCCAGTGCAAGTAATGGTGTAAGTTACTTGGCCGCCTTTGGTGGGATTAATTTTTAAAGACCCCGATGTCCCAACATCACCTAATGATTTTTCTGCGCAAGAAGTGGCATTGGTGCTTTTGAAATCAATGGTTCCTTCAGCATTTACCTTTATTGTCTGGCTGGGAGTTAGAATACTGAGGGTAGCCGCAGGGGCTTTTGACGAGGTTGAAGATGAGCTGCTGGAGAATGTTACGCTTGTGTTATTTGTGGAAGGAGTTGAGCCTGATGATCCACCGCCACCGCAAGCGGATAAGACAACAACAAGTGCTAGCAAACAGGTAATTTTAGTTAGCAAGATATTCAATATAGATTGATTCATAGTTTTCACGTCCGCATCATGTGATAGTTACTGCCGCTGCCATTCACCCCGACCGCGAAACCTGAGTATAGGCAAGTTTTAATAAAACTTTTGTTTTCTACAAATATTGATGAAGGCCTTGCTGATATTCATGTTTGATTTGCAACCGCAAACTCTCGGGCTCGCAAACTTCCAGTGCACTGCCCTTGCTCATTAGCCACCACATAAGCTGCCATGTATCATTTACACTCGCAGTTAATATATATTGATCATCCACGGTTGTTATTAGTTGGTCTTGTGACAAAGGCGTCTCTCGCAAATAGGTGATCAGTTCTTTATTACAACGAATTTTTAGTTGGATATTTTCTTGAGCACCACCAAAATCACCTAGTCCATTTTTAATTGCATCATCAATATTAAAGCCTTCCGGAATAGTAATTTTTTTACTAAGGACTTCTGCCCTTTTGAATCTGTGAAACGCGTAAAGCGCGATAGATGAATATTCCTTTGCCGAAGCCACCACATAATAGACATCACCACGAACAAGTAATCCCAGTGGATTCAGCTCATATTCTTTAGGCTCTTGGCTTCCGATTGATTGATACACAGCAAGAATTCGTCGCCCTACCATTAGCGCGTGATAAATATTTTGTTGAACACCCTCGTCAACTTCGGGAGCTACCAGCGATTGAGCTGGCTGAATCACTCTGATTTTATTCAACCAATTTTTGGAATTATTAAGATTGTGTCTTTCCAATTGACCCAATCGAGCCTTTGCCAGATTGAATGAAGGAGCAAGCGCATTCATAGTTATTGCGGGTAACAACGAGGCTAGGTGTAGTTCAGCCATATTCAGCGCAAGTGCTTCATGCGCACTCATTTCTTTCACATCTAATCGCGCGCCCTTACTCCAACGCCAACCGTAGTCCCTTGGGTTTTTATCATTGACTTCCAATGAAAATATTTCAGACAAGGATGCAAGATCCCGCTGCACCGTACGTATAGTCACATCAAATCCCTCTTCCGCAAGTCGCCGCTTTAATTCACTCGCACGTTGGTCGCTGTTGCTCAATAAACGCAAAAGCATCCATTGTCTTAGCAAGGTCGATTCTTTGGCTTGTTTTGGCATTGCATCCCCCCAGAACTGTATTTCTCAATACTACGTCGATGTGCGACAAGATAGGTCTTACTCAAACCCGCCATACTTGAAACACCAGCATATATGTATACACTGAGTACAGGTATCTACTGTGTACACACACATGTCGCTTAATCGAGCAGATCGTCAATTGGGTTTATGGAGAGATGTATGGAATGGCCGCTACGCTGGGATTTATTAACACGTTACCGCCTCATCGAGATTGTTGCTCAATGGGAAGGCCGTTTAACGACCAATCATCTTGTTAATAGCTTTGGGATTGGCAGGCAGCAGGCAAGCAAAGATATCAATTCCTATTTAACCGATATCGCCCCCGATAATTTGGTATACGACAAGTATTTAAAAGGCTACAAACCCGCCAAGAATTTCAAACCCAAACTGACTACTGGCACTGCAGATGAGTATCTGCACGTGCTAAGCCGCAACAAAGATATTACACACACGTTTGAAGGATTAGATTTAGGCTTCGCCAATACGGAAATTTTGCAGGTACCTTTGCGCCGCATTGACCCGCCAATTTTACGCGCTTTGGTTCAAGCTGCCCGCGAACACAAACGTGTTGAGTTAGGCTACATATCCATGAAATCGGCCGTTGAGGAGGAACGTATCATCGTCCCTCATACGCTGGTATGCACTCCCATGCGCTGGCATGTACGTGCGTATTGCGAGAAGCACCGTGATTATCGGGATTTTGTGTTGAGTCGTTTTCGCGGCACACCAGAGATAATTGATAATAGCGAACATACAGTAGAACAGGACGAGCTTTGGAATACTTTCATCAATATCCAAATAAAGCCCGATGGACGCCTCGGTGAAATGCAGCAAGATATTATCGCCCGCGATTTTGATATGACCGATGGCTGCTTAACGGTAAAAACGAGAGCGCCATTGGTCGAGTACATGCTGCGCGCATTCAATATTGACCCACGCAAATTGGAAATGGTGCCAGAGGCGCAACAAATTGTGGTGGCAAATTATAAAGAGATTGAACCCTTTTTATTTTAATTGTTCGGTACAAATGTAAGTGCAACGGTATGGATAAAAAACTACTCTCACAAGCCGCAAAATACATCAAAGAAGCTGATTCGATCATAATTGCTGCGGGTGCAGGTATGGGCATTGACTCTGGCCTGCCGGACTTTCGCGGCAACGAAGGCTTTTGGAAGGCATACCCTGCACTCGCAAAAGCGCGGTTAGATTTTTCTGAGGTTGCATCGCCCACAACCTTTAATCGTGATATTAAATTAGCGTGGGGATTCTATGGGCATCGCCTCGCTTTGTATCGCAATACAATTCCACACCACGGCTTTGAGATTTTAAAACGTTGGGGCGAATCCAAACCAAATTGTTACAATATTTTCACCAGCAATGTAGATGGGCAATTTCAAAAAGCAGGATTTGATCCGCATCGAATTTATGAATGCCACGGCTCCATTCATCATTTGCAATGCCTAGAACCATGTGTTGAAGATGTTTGGAGTGCAGAAACATTCAAACCTGAAGTAAATGCTGAGCAATGCCTACTCACGAACATACCACCGCACTGCCCGAAATGCGGAGATTACGCGCGCCCGAATATTTTAATGTTTGGTGATTGGGCTTGGGTGAGCACGCGATCAAAACGGCAAGCGGAGCAATTAAATACTTGGCTCGCACAAATTACAAATCCAGTAGTTATTGAGCTAGGCGCTGGCACACATATTCCATCTGTGCGTGATTTTTCGCATAAACTTCAAACAAAACACAATGGCAAGCTGATTCGAATTAATCCGCGCGAAAGTGAAGTTGAAACTAAAAACTCGATTGGGCTTGCATGTGGGGCAAAAGATGCGTTACTAGCAATAGATCATATAATGAATACTTAAACCAATATCTTTACCAATTAGGTTTCAGGAGATTGAAAATGGCAGTTTTCCACATTGAATTTTCAGATAGAGAAACCATTGTCGATAGAATGCAAGCAATGGCAGATGATCTCGACATAACTGTTGAACAACTCATCAAACGATTTATCTGCGATGGCATGCGAGAAGAAAACGATAATACTCCAAGCATACCAAGCAATTCACTTGACGACTTTTTAGTGAAAAATGGGGTACTCAAACCAAAATAGCGATGAACTCCCAGTTTCTATAATTAGACCCCGTAAATTGATTTTATTCCTGCCTTGATTTCAGTAGGCAATAACCCGACGATACCCATTTGTTTAAGCAAGGCTCCATCAGGTAGAAAATCAGGCGATTGAAGGCAATCACGAATATCCTTTGCAATTGATTCGGGCAAAACCAACCTCAATTGGGGATTAAGTAGTTGAAACAGACGGAAAATGTCCGCGCGATGCTTTTTTATATTTTTAGTATCAACATTTTCGCCTAGTGCTTTCCGCTGAGATAGATCAAGCCATGCTTTTGCTTTGAGAGGTATTAGGCAAACCTCACTCACCAAAGACACGCCAGCTATTTCGCGCCTATGTTCGTGTATAAAAGCATAATAATCATCATGCAGCAGAATTGCCGATAGACTCGACACCTCTTCATCTATAGGTATTGGTGTTAAATGACTATCATCCCCCAACACAAGTACATCAGGCTTACGAGAAAATAGCTCAAGCATTATCGGGTAGCCTACTTGGCTTGGATTTTTGAAACGATATAAAACCTTATGCCCGTCACTTTTTTCTTGGATTTGGTATTGGCCATTTCTAATAAACTCCCACACCACGCGCCCAAACTCAGCATCCATGGCTTCGATGCATAAAACAATATCCAAATCTTTGGTGGCGCGCGCATCAAGCCCAACCTCATCGAGCACCAACCAAGTTGCAGTTCCGCCAATCAAAACATACCGATCTTTGAATTCAGCAAAATGCTCAGCGAATTTATCAATGCCTACTACCATTTTCTATTTTCCATTAATTCGTCCAGTGCGATGCTCACCCGCTCATCATGGTGATACCGCAAGCTTAAATACAGCGAAAAATCATCTACCTTCTTATCGCACACATAAGGTTTGGGGTCGTATCGCCAAACTTGAATAAGGCATGTGTCTACATCTTTTATAGGAATTTTCAGAATATTTTTAGCGATACTCTTCCAAGTATTTGCATCAACCGCAAAAACAGGCTCATTTGGCGAAGCCAATAAGCTGCGAGTAGAAAGCGCAGACTCGCCCGCGACGAAAAACATACTCTGATCAATATCAGCCTCATGAATATGCAATTCTTCGCGAACAGGTGAGCGTAAATAAGGTAATGCATTTTGCCAAAGCGCACGAAGGCCATCAGGAAAAGTCAGATAACGCTCCTTACCTTCTCGGGTAACAACACCTAACTGATTGGCTTCAAGTTCATTCAATGCGCGCGTCATACTCATTGCGCTATAGCCAAGCTTCTCAGCCAACAGTTTGGGCGTAAATGTTTCTGAAATTTTTTGATTTAATACATTGAGCACAACAGCTTGGGTAACAGGGCTCAACGCTTCAACTTTGAGCGATGTACGCACCCAGCGGCGTGCCTTTACCGCTGCACCTAACTCTGGCCAAAACAACTGAGTGTTCGGCACCACAAATGAAAGGCCGCGCTCTACCAAGCGATTGCGCACATAAACAGGCAGGAGGGATGCTATCAAGCAGGCACCGCAAAATCTGCCCTCAACCAATTTAACTAACTGAGCGAGATGCTTTTCATAAGTAGCGGGGCGAAGGTCAGATACATCTTTAAGCAAAACACCAAGGTACTGCTCTTCGCCTATAAGCAATGAGTATAATTTATAGGGTTGGGTAAGGTACGCAGGTAAACCCTTATGAATATAATCACTAACTATTACCTGCTGACCAGTAATAGCGTGAACATACCCCATGAACTCTTCGGTTTGATTGGCCATATAGACACCGCTACATTTTTTTGCACAATAACATTTTATTTGTTATTGTGCAAAAAATAGTGATTAGTTTATATTTGGGGGGTGATTGACAGGTAAGGGGTATGTACGCAATCCATAACCTTCGATTCACGCGCTGCGGCCTACAAAATCTGGCATAGGAGCAACCCTTATCTATCCGGAAATTAACCGCAACTTGCGAAATATGGCCGTAAATGGCATTTTTATGAGAATAATTGCCGCAACAAAGATATCACCCAACAATGCCGACAATTTTCCTCATGAAAATACCCCGAGCGGCATGTTTCTGGATTACGTGGTCATTGCCCGGAATTGGCTAGGTCAATGCTGAGCAATAGTCGCCAATTGATACTTACAACGGTTTATAATACATGCAAAACATTCAATTTAATTAAACCTAACGAACAAAACATAAACTTGCTTTTGGTTTGATATTGAAATATTTTGTTCAGTATGAATGAGCAAAATAGCAATAAACTAAACCAACTTGAGCGCAACTTACCCGAAGGCTTGCTCGTAGATGCTGCTTGGCTTGAGCGCCGCGGTTATTACGGATCGCTTCGCAGCCACTATGTTTCTGCTGGGTGGCTAGAACAACCGGCACGAGGTGTATTTCGCCGTCCGCGAGGAAGCCTGAGCTGGGAACAGGTATTGATATCACTGCAAACACTCCTCGACTTTCCTGTTTCAGTGGGTGGCCGAACGGCGCTAGAGTTGCTTGGCTACGCACACTATGTACCCCAAGTGCAGAACTGTATCCATCTATACGCCGATCGTGGAATGCCCGCATGGCTGGGCCAGCTGTCACTGGATCAATCATTTAGCGTGCATAATCGCGCACGCCTCTTGCCTTTACCTGCCACCCCTCTATCACCGCTTTCGATTACCAGTCCGGTATCAGAAAGTGGCAGCATATTGGATGGAGGATTCCGCATTATTCCTTGGGGGCATTGGAAATGGCCACTCATTGTTTCGACACCCGAACGAGCCTATCTCGAACTTTTAGATGAATTACCAAGTCACGATACTTTTCATATGGCCGATGTGATCATGGAAGGGCTAACCAATCTCAGTCCACGCCGGATGCAATCCCTGCTCGAAAACACGCGCAACATAAAAGTAAAACGCTTGTTTTTCTTCTTTGCCGAGCGCCATGGGTATCAATGGCTT
>SYDJ01000130.1 GCA_005801205.1 Gammaproteobacteria bacterium | reverse complement strand
TGTTCAATCACAATGACCGAGCGATCTTTGGTAATGCGTCGTAAGAGATCTGCCGTTTGTTGCCGCTCTGCTACCGACATTCCCGCAACAGGCTCATCGAGCATCAGTAATTCAGGGTCTTGAATAAGCAACATGCCAATTTCCAACCACTGCTTTTGCCCATGACTTAACAGCTCCGCTTGCTTATCTAAAAATTCCGTGAGGAAAATCATGTCCGCAATTTCATGCACTTTGTTAATCACTTCAGCATCGCGCTTAAAGGCAAGTGCACCAAAGACTGAGCGACCACGCGGAAAAGAAATTTCCAAATTTTCAAATACACTCAGGTCACCATAGATTGAAGGGGTTTGAAACTTTCTACCGACACCCGCTTTTACTATGTCGTGCTCCTTCATGGCCGTTAGCTCTTTGTTGCGAAATTTAATGGAGCCTTGCGTTGCTTTAGTGCGACCACAAATTAAATCGAGCACTGTCGTTTTACCGGCACCATTGGGGCCTATAATCACGCGAATTTCGTGCTCGTCCACATAAAACGTTAAATCGTTTACCGCTTTAAAACCGTCAAACGAAACTGTGAGCCCTTCAACCGCTAACAAAAAATCTGTGTTGTTACTCATGGAGAACTCCTTGGGTTAAAGGCGAGGCACCGAGATTGCCAATCGTTTGAACTTTTGGCTCAGGCCTAGGGGCTGGCTTTGCAGACTCTTTGATTGCTTCAAGCTGTGGTTTAGGTTGTTTGGGTGTTTTAAAATCAGCAAGCCACTGTTTAATTTTTGGCGCAACATAAGTTGTATATAAGCCTGCCAAACCATTAGGGAAGGCCATAACCACGGCGATAAATAAACCGCCGAGCGCAAACAACCAAAGTTCCGGAAAACTTTCTGACAAACTGGATTTTGCCCAATTCACCAAAAGCGCACCGTAAACCGCGCCTATGATAGACATGCGCCCACCCACCGCACAGAAAATCACCATTTCAATGGACGGTACAATCCCCACTAAGGTTGGCGACATAAAACCAACTTGTAAGGTAAAGAGCGCACCGCCAATTGCTGCAAACACTGCACCTAAACAAAACACAAATATTTTGAAGTTAGAGACATCGTAACCCGAGAATCGCACACGATCTTCCTTATCGCGCATGGCAACCAGCAAGCGGCCAAATTTACTTTTACGCACAAACTGGGCGACAAACAAACACAAGAACAACATGCCCACGCACACAAAATAGAGAATATATTTTGCTTGATCGGAGCGAATGTCCCACCCCAAGAGCGTACGCAAATCGGTCATACCATTTACACCACCGGTATAACCTTGTTGACCAATAATTAAAATAGTGAGGATGGCTGCAATGGCCTGCGTAATAATCGCAAAGTAAACACCGCCTACGCGGCGCTTAAACATGGCAGCACCTACTAGATAGGCGATGATGGCCGGGATGATTAAAATGGCTGCAATCGTAAACGGAAAACTGTAAAAAGGTTTCCAAAAAAATGGCAGCGCCGTTATTTGATTCCAATCCATAAAATCGGGAATACCCGGTGTCGATTGAATTTTCGTGGTGATAGGATCAGATGCTTCCAACTTCAGAAACATCGCCATTAAATAACCACCCAATCCAAAAAACACGCCCTGCCCTAAACTTAAAATGCCACCGTAGCCCCAGCACAAGACTAAGCCTATGGCGACAAATGCGTAGGTCAAATATTTACCCATTAAATTTAAGCGGAAAATATCCAGCGATAAAGGCAGCACCACGACTAATAAAACTGCCAGTACCAAGAAACCGGAAATTTCTTTTTTGGGGAACAGCGATGCTAAGCCTTGATAAGACATGATGTACTCCTCAACGACGAACTTTCAGCGTGAACAAACCTTGTGGGCGCAACATTAAGATGAACACCACAAACAAAAGCGTTAATACTTTGGCCATGGAACCACTCATAAAGAATTCCATGGTGGATTGCGCTTGCGAAATAGTGAAAGCCGATGCAATAGTGCCTAGCAAACTTGTCGCACCGCCGAATACCACCACCAAGAAAGTATCCACAATATAAAGTTGGCCAGACGTTGGCCCAGTGGAGCCGATCATAGTGAATGCGCTACCAGCAACACCCGCGATACCGCAACCCAGCGCAAAGGTAATACGATCTACTTTTGCCGTATTAATTCCCACTGCACCCGCCATTGGGCGGTTTTGTACAACGGCGCGAACCTGCGTTCCCCAACGCGAGCGATACATTAAAATACCGACCGCAGTAGAAATCCCCAGCGCTAAACACATCACAAATAATCCGTTGATTGGCAATTCGATGGTTTCGCTGACTTTTACCGAACCCATTAACCAATCCGGCAAAGTCACACCTACTTCGCGCGCACCAAACACACTGCGATAAGTTTGCTGCAAAATTAAACTTAAACCCCAGGTTGCCAATAAAGTATCGAGCGGGCGGTTGTAGAGATGCCGAATTATTCCCCACTCGACTAAAGCGCCGAGTGCGCCTGCGGCAATGAAGGCGAGCACCATCGCAAGAATAAAATACAAACTGAATAAACTCGGTAGATAAGTTTCAAAAACATGTGACGTTAAATAGGTAACGTAAGCACCGAGAATCATAAATTCTCCGTGTGCCATATTGATCACGCCCATTTGCCCAAAAATAATGGCAAGCCCGAGCGCCATTAATACAAATACCGAAAACAAAATTAAACCCGCGACGCCTTGCATGGCGAAGATGGAGAGTAAATCGGAGGTGCTATATTCAGCGAACATTGCGTAATCCTCTTTAATTGTGAAAGCCGTGCTAAAAAGATTGCTAAAATTTTTCGACTAACTACTTACTGTGTTGAAACAAGAAGAGCCACTCAGGGAGAGCGGCTCTTCTCACAGGTTTATTGATAGCCCTTAGGGAATGGATCTGGCTCAATCAGATCTTTGGTTTCAAACACAACGTCGTACTGACCATCAGGACGTGCATGACCTATACGTGTTTTAGACCAGAGGTGATGATTAGGATGAATTTTCACATAGCCTTCTGGTGCAGTAGTCAACTCAATACCGGGTGAAGCTGCGCGCACTTTATCAATATCAAATGAGCCCGCTTTTTCGACCGCTGCTTTCCACAACCATGGGCCTAGGTAAGCTGCTTGAGTTACATCGCCTATCACTACGTCTTTACCCCAACGCGCTTTGAAAGCCGCAACAAATTTTGTGTTGTTGTCGTTGGTTAAGCTTTGGAAATATTTCATAGACGCATAAGCACCCTGCATATTTTCACCACCGATACCGAGAACTTCGTCTTCAGTTACGGAGATGGTTAATACCAGTGGTTTCTCTTTGGTCATATCAATACCCGCCGCTTTCAATTGTTTGTAGAAGGCTACGTTTGAGCCACCTACCACAATGGCGTAAATCACATCGGGCTTAGTCAGTTTGATTTTGTTAATCACAGAGTTAAATTGCGTGTGGCCAAGTGGATAGTATTCTTCACCCACCACTTTCAAGCCCAATTTTTCAATGTGCTTGCGTGCAATTTTGTTGGATGTGCGCGGCCAAATATAATCTGAACCGAGCAAGTAGAAGGATTTAGCACCTTTGGTTTTAGTCACCCAATCGATACCCGCAATAATTTGTTGGGTAGCTTCTTGGCCGGTGTAAATCACGTTTTTGGATTGCTCCAAGCCTTCATAGAAAGTTGGGTAGTAAAGCATGCCGTTGTATTGTTCAAAAATCGGCAATACCGCTTTACGCGAGGCGGATGTCCAGCAACCAAATACGGCGGCGGCTTTATCATTCACCAATAATTTTTTGGATTTCTCCGCAAAGGTTGGCCAATCGCTCGCACCGTCTTCTTGAATAAATTCAATCTTGCGGCCAAGCACACCACCCATGGCATTGATCTGCTCAATAGCGAGCTTCTCAGCCTGCACTGAACCTGTTTCACTAATGGCCATGGTGCCGGTTACTGAGTGAAGAATACCTACCTTCACGGTTTTGTCTGTTACTGCAAGGCCTGTAGTATTCACATCCGCCGCATGCGCAGTGCTAAATGCAAATGAGGCAGCCAAGGTGAATAAACAGGTTTTCCAGCTAATTGCTTTGGCTGTTTTGGTGAGTGCTTTAGCTTGCTCACCTTTAAAAAATAATGTCTTCATGGTCTTTCCTCAAATTAAATTTTTCAGGCTTGATTAAGTGCTCGAATAAATTCTTGCGGAGCAAATAATTTCGAATGAAATGATCTTTGCCCACAAACCGCAATCTACGCACATAACCCTAGTAAACCCATTCGATAAATAGCGCAGACAACTACGTCATTTAACGCATAGCACCTAGCAACGTGATTCCGTATTTTTCAATTAAGTAATAGAGAAGGAAGAACAACAAACAGGCTCATATTTGAAGTGGTACGGGAATTGAAGAGCATTAGTAGGCCCCGTTCATCCCGCAAAAAAATATGAGATATGTTTCATTTTGCGTGGTTTTCAAACAACTGCAGATTCTTTAGCTCAACACCTGCACCAGATAAGCGCGCAAATACTTATGGACGCTCCATTAACACACAAAAGCGACTCAACAGATAGAACCAATAACAGGCACGGCATGACAGCTAAACAACATATCTTTCGCGTTAGGCGCAACTACAACCAGTGGGTTGCTAACCAAACACTGGAAGACTACGCGCTACGCTTTACAGCCAAGAGCGCACGCCGCTGGAGTAATGCACGAGTTGCTACTACAGCACTAGGCGCTATTTCTTTTCTCGCATTAGAAGCCATTGGCGGTGCGATAACCTTGCACTACGGCTTTAACAATGCCATTGCGGCAATTTGCGCGGTGAGTTTAATTATTTTTTTAACCGCGATTCCCATCAGCTACTACGCGGCTAAGTACGGTGTGGATATTGATTTGCTTACGCGCGGTGCAGGCTTCGGTTACATAGGTTCAACCATCACATCACTAATATATGCCTCTTTCACCTTTATTTTTTTCGCGCTTGAAGCCGCCATTATGGCTATGGCTTTAGAGTTACTATTTGATATACCGCTAGCATGGGGCTACCTATTAAGCTCCATTGCGATTATTCCTTTAGTAACTCACGGCATTACCGTCATTAGCCGCTTTCAACTGTGGAGCCAACCCCTATGGATAATTCTGCAGTTAATTCCTTTTGTTTTTATTATTTATACTGATGCAAACGCAGTAAAAGACTGGACTAGTTTTTCTGGCAATTTGCAATCAACAGAGAGACAACAAGGCGTTAGCATTTTATTTTTTGGCGCGGCATCGGCCGTGGTATTTTCATTGATTGCACAAATTGGTGAACAAGTCGATTTTTTGCGTTTTTTGCCTCCCGCCAAAAAAGGTAAAGAGTGGCGCTGGTGGGCAGCGCTTATTGCCGGCGGCCCAGGTTGGATTGTGATTGGTGCCATAAAAATTATGGCGGGTTCTTTTCTCGCGGTACTCGCACTTAACCACAATGTGCCCAGCAATGAAGCTGCCGATCCAACACGCATGTACATGGTTGCCTTTGGCTACTTAACGCACTCACCGCAAGTGGCGCTCGCGTTTGCAGGTATTTTCGTCATACTCAGTCAATTAAAAATTAACGTCACCAATGCCTATGCCGGCTCAATAGCATGGTCAAATTTCTTTTCGCGTTTAACACACAGCCACCCCGGCCGCGTAGTCTGGTTAGTCTTTAATGTAGCTATTGCATTGTTGCTCATGGAGTTAGGTGTTTATCGCGCACTTGAACAAACGCTGGGATTTTATGGCATTGTCGCCGTTGCATGGTTAGGTGCATTAGTCGCCGATTTAGTGATTAATAAACCACTGGGCTTAAGCCCAAAACATATCGAATTCAAACGTGCACATCTTTACGATATTAATCCTGTTGGATTCGGCGCAATGTTGCTTGCGTCTATTATCGGCATTATGTGCCACACCGGATTATTAGGCGAAATAGCCCAAGCACTGTCACATTTTATTGCCCTCGCCTGTGCATTACTTGCTGCCCCCTGTATCGCATGGATCACTAAAGGCCGCTACTATATTGCACGGCCTAGCCTTGCAGCAGAGACAATTTATTTTAGCGATCTGCATGAACATAAACACAACACCTACAGCACTGTGACCTGCTGTATTTGCGAGCACAAATTTGAACACGAAGATGTTACCTACTGCCCCGCCTACGCTGGCGATATTTGTTCGCTGTGTTGCTCGTTGGATGCACGCTGTCACGACTACTGCAAACCCGGTGCTAATTATCGCGAGCAATTGCAGCAATTTTTTACATTATTTTTACCACAAGCCATTACCTCAAAAATTAATTCGCACGTCGGCCAGTTTTTAGGCTTGGTTATTTTAATCAATGGCCTCTCTGCAATACTGCTGTCTCTCATTTATTTTCAAACCCCTATTAACGATAGCGATACTGCACTCCTGCTAGAGAATACTTTGTGGAAAGTATTTTTCTTGCTAGTAATTATTACCGGTGTTGTGAGTTGGCTATTTGTATTAGCGCATGAAAGCCGCCATGTCGCACAAGAAGAATCACAGCGCCAAACCCGTTTATTAATGGAAGAAATAGAAGCGCATGAACGCACCGACAAAGCCTTACAACTTGCCAAAGAGCAAGCAGAGGCCGCGAACCAAGCTAAAAGCCGTTATTTAACCGGTATTAGCCACGAATTGCGCTCACCGCTCAATGCGGTGTTAGGTTATGCACAATTATTAGAAAAAGACCCAGACATGCCTGCGCATCGCAAAGAGGCATTAAGTGTTATTCGCCGCAGCAGCGAACATCTTGCGGATTTAATTGAAGGGCTTTTGGACATTTCCAAAATTGAAGCAGGCCGTTTTGATTTACACACAGATCAAGTTCGCCTGCCTATGCTGATGGATCAACTGGTTAATATGTTCCGCATTCAAGCGGAAAGCAAAGGCTTGCAATTTATTTATGAATGCACAGATCGCTTGCCAGAAATGGTGCGCACCGATGAAAAACGCCTGCGCCAAATTCTGATTAATCTATTATCCAATGCCATTAAATATACTGATTCAGGTAGCGTATTTTTTAAATTGCGTTACCGCAGTCAAGTTGCTGAGTTCACCGTTAAAGATACCGGCGAAGGTATAGCACTCGAAAATTTAGAGCGAATATTCAGGCCGTTTGAACGCCTGCGTCGCCCCGGTTCCACCGCCACAGGAACAGGGCTTGGCTTAACCATTACGCGCTTACTCACTGAAATAATGGGCGGCGATATTGCGGTAAAAAGCCTGCCCGGTGAAGGTAGCACATTTAAAGCCAGTTTAATGTTGGCAAGCATCAATGCACCGCTCAGCGAGCCCATTCGCGCACCTGTGCAAACCATATACGGCTACCAAGGAAATGCTCGCACTATCATGCTGGTAGATGATGAAGAAACGCATCGCCAATTAATGCGCACACTGTTAACGCCTTTAGGGTTTAGAGTCATTGAAGTGGATAATCCGCTAAATGCTTTAAGGGTTTTTGCTCAACAGACACACGAAAATAATCGGCCTGATTTAATTATGCTGGATGTTTCCATGCCCGTATTAGATGGTTGGTCATTAGCAAAGCAGTTGCGGCAGGCACATTTTCATTCGCCAATTATTATGGTATCCGCCGATGCCAGCGAAGGCCGTAATCAATCGCCCGACACACCGCTATTACACGATGCTTACATCACCAAGCCCGTGCAACTGCAAGCGCTACTCGACCAAATTCAAGCGCTGTTAAATCTGCAATGGCGCTATGAACCTGCCAATGAAAATCCACCCATCATCAGTAGACTCATCAATACCGTGGAACTACCTAGTGATGAACATCTGGATGATATTTCACACTTGGCTCGCATCGGTCACAAAAAAGGATTACAGGAAAAAATCATTGAACTTGAACAACAGAGCTTAGCCTCGGCTGAATTTATTCAGCAATTAAAAACACTCACCAATAGTTTTCAATTTGAAAAAATTATTCAGTGGGTTGATTCCGAACTTGTTGACACCCAAGAATGTGTTAACACCCCAGAGTAACTCATCATGAGCAGCAAGCAAGAACGTAACGTCGTACTGGTTATTGATGACAGCATAGAAAGTATTCATATGCTCAATGACGTGCTTGAAGAGGCAGGGTTTACCGTATTAGTTGCACTAGAAGGGTCGCAAGCATTAACCATCACTAAAAATATTAAGCCAGATATTATTTTACTCGATGCCATAATGCCCAACATGGACGGCTTTGAAACCTGTAAGCAATTAAAACTAAACCCACAACTCGTCGATGTACCCATTATTTTTATGACCGGATTAAGCGACACCGAACACGTGGTGATGGGGCTCACTGCTGGCGGCGTAGATTATGTAACCAAACCGATTAATGCCGATGAGATTATCGCCCGTATGCGCGTTCACCTTACTAATGCACGCATGACCCAAAGCGCGCGTATGGCATTAGACACGGCTGGGCAATATTTATTTACAGTCGATTTAAACGGACAATTATTGTGGGCAACGCCGCAAGTAAATCAATTATTAGCGTCTGCAGAAAGTGAACACGATATTGAAGCGCTGAACTTACGCTTAGCATCGGTGCTAGCAGATTGGTTAAAGCACAAACCAGAAACGGGGCATCATTTAAAACTGCCACATTTATTACAACCATTAACCATTGAAATGCTCAATCTGATTGATAACCGCGAATACTTATTGCGCTTATCCAATCCTCACAAACCGGCTGACGATACACACGCACTCAAAGAACAATTTGGCGTAACGGGGCGAGAGGCTGATGTACTTTTATGGATTGCCAACGGAAAAACCAATCGCGAAATTGGCCAAATCTTAGATATGAGCCCGCGCACGGTGAATAAACACTTGGAACAGGTGTTTCGCAAACTTGGGGTTGAGAATAGGACTTCCGCTGCCGCTATTGCGATTAAATGTTTAGCGAAAAGCTAGTTTTAAAGAGTAGAGTAAGGTTTAGCAGAGTCATTATGAGCAGAAAATTACGCCTAAAGCACCAAACACTGAAGCCACACCGGTGTTTAGACGTAATGATTGTGTCCAACTATCTAACAGGTTGTTAGATGGGGCGCACTTTATTAGCACATGGGCCTTTTTGACCTTGGCCAACATCAAATTCAACCGCTTGGCCTTCATTTAACGTGGCATAACCACCGCCAGCTTGAATTTCAGAGTGGTGAACAAACAAATCTTTGCTACCGTCTTCAGGGGTAATGAAACCGAAACCTTTAGTCGCATCAAACCACTTAACTGTACCTTTACTCATATTACATTCTTCTTTAAGGTGAAAAAAATTGCCGTATCCGCTATCACCATGACGGAAACAGTTAGGCATTCTTACACAGTTATTCGCTTATCGGTAATTTTTAAGCTAAGTCTATAAAGAAAAAAGGGCGACCTGCTCGCACAGACCACCCTTTTTGATTGAGCATTGCAGCTAGCGCAGACTTATTTCTTCTGATTCGCTTTCACATATTTCATTTGATTCACAAACGTATCTACCCAGTAAATATTTTTATTAGCCGCTAAATATTTCAGCAATTCTTCATGCGCTTCCACTGTCACACTTAAGTGATCACCACCTACACCATGGAAAGTAAAGTTCGCCATGGTACCTTTAGCGGCGGCTTCTTTGACTATATCAATCAGTTGCTGACCTGTTGCATCCGCTGGGAAGGCCACGGGAACCGCATAGGGATCCAGCTTGTTCATATCGGGAACGACGTTACCGCTTTCCAGCTTGATGGCAACAAATTCTGATTTAACGGCATCAATATAATTTTTACCGCCCGCCTCCTTATCAAGACAGGGCGCAGTAAAGGTACGATCTCGCTTGCCGTCGATGGAGTACAACATGGTGTTCGCCATAATCACTTGGTCTTTCATTTGCTCAACGCTCATCTTATCCAAGTCGCGATGCACACCCACCCAGTCGCGGCCAGGCTTTGATTTTGAGCATTGATGAAACAAGGTGTGATTACCTAACTCGTGGCCCTTTTTAGCCGCTGCGCGCCATTCAGCCAAACGTTGATCAACAACAGGGTTGAAAAGCTGCAGATAAAAAGTCCCCCTTAAACCGAATTTGTTGAGCGCGGGAATCGCATGATCCAACTGTGAATTTAGCGCATCATCGTAAGCCAAACTCACGGCCGCCTTTTGACCCTTAGGCCACTTAAATGCTTGCGCAGCATCATCGGCGTAGGTGGTTGATGCCAACAATAAGCCCGCCACAATAAAACGTATTAGCGCATGTTTTTTATTTATTTTCATATTTATCTCCTATCGAGGATTTAGTGGAGAACAATTAAATTAAGAAGTGTTATTTCTCCACGGATTTTAATACGCGGCAAGGATTGCCAACCGCCACCACTCCAGCGGGAATATCTTGTGTGACTACACCCCCCGCACCAATTACAGATCTTTTGCCGATGGTAACGCCCGCCATAATGATAGCGCCACCGCCAATCCAACAATCATCACCAATAACAATAGGCGCACAAAATTCTTTCCCGCTCGCACGCTCTATAGGATCTAGCGGATGGGTTGTACCGTAAAGTTGCACGCTTGGTCCAAATAAAACTCGATCACCAATATGAATTTCACCTACATCTAAAATGACACAGTTGTGGTTGGCGTAAAAACTTTCACCTAAAAATATATTGCTGCCGTAATCGCAGAAAAAATTAGGCTCTATATACGCAGTGGATACTTTGCCAAATAATTCTTTATAGATAGGCTTGCGCGCCTTGTGCTGATCGGCACGCAGTGCATTCAATTGTTGGCAGAGTAATTTCGCACGCTTGCGGGCAGCTACAAGTTCAGGCTTAAAGGGATCTACTTCTGTAAAGTTTTTCATTTGCTATACCTTAAAAATCAAATTGCTAAACACTAATGCCACTTGGAAAAACAAAAATATATGTTTAAAGCGGCTTATCTCTATAATGCCCTCCTAGTTTTCAACCAACACAGAGCAGAGTAATGAAGTCAACATCCGGCCGTATTTGGCTAATGGTTATTATTAGTACATTTTTTTGGGGCAGTAATTTCAATGCCGGCCATGCCGTCGCGGGCGATGTTACGCCATTAACCGCTGCCGCTGAACGATTTGCAATAGCGCTGATGTTATTTTGGGCAATTCGTTTTAGTTTTGGTAAAGCTGAGTCACAACTTGCAGCCAGCGATGCCTTCATTCTAATACCTCTAGGCGTTATCGGTGTATTTGGCTTCAACTATGCGTTTTTTACCGCAATGCATACGACTTCGGCACTCAACGCCGCGTTAATCATGGCGCTGTCACCTATGCTTTCTACACTACTTTCCGTGGTCATGCTAAAAGTGCGTATTGGCGCGCACCAATATCTCGGTATGCTAATCGCTTTCATTGGTGTCGTTTTTGTTATTACCGGCGGGCATTTTAGTTTGCTGCACAGCGCAGTAGGTGATTTATGGATGCTGCTGGCCTGTTTTGTGTGGAGCCTGTACAGCGTGGGCTCAAAAAAATACGCGCCACATATTCCCTCACTACAATTTGCACGCTGGACCGTCAGCATAGGCGCAGTCGCATTAATTATTGCTGCGCTATTGTTGGAGCAACCACTTACAGATATACCTCAACTTTCATTTACCACCCACAGCATTTTAATGTACATGGGTGTATGCGGCTCAGTATTGGCTTATATTTATTGGCTTAAAGGTGTTTACTTTTTAGGGCCAGAAAAATCCGCGATTGCTTTTAATTTAGTCCCGGTTTTTACACTGCTAGTGAGCTTGGTATTTGGCTCTATACCCAATATCGTGCAAGTACTAGGCATGTTATTAGTATTGGCGGGCGTTTTGATTTCGAGCGGCTGGAAGTTCAAGAAACGAGCGAATAAAAAATAACAAGAGTCCATAAAAAAACCGCAGACCCGCTGCGGTTTTTAACAGAAGATATTTAGATTTATTTTTTAGCGACTTTCACACCGCTGAAATACACCTTTTGCTGACTGATATCAGTTACATCTCCCACCACAGTAAACTCACCCGTTGCGCGAATATCTTGCGATGAAGAGCCAAGCATAACGTCAAATTTACCCGGCTCTACAACATACTTCATGTCGGTATTGTAAAAACCTAATTGATTCACCGCCAAACTAAAGGTAATAACAGCAGACTCTTTGGCTTTTAAACTAATACGCTTAAAACCTTTCAACTCTTTCACAGGGCGAGTCAAACTGGCAACTGCATCGTGAATATAAAGCTGTACAACTTCATCACCGGCACGTGCACCGGTATTGGTGACTTTTACGCTGACATCAACAACATCACCCGCTTTAGCGTCAGATTTATGAATAGTGAAATCCGAGTAACTAAATTGCGTGTAACTTAAGCCATAACCAAAAGGATAAAGCGGTGTGGTTTCGGCAAAAGCATAGCCGCGTTTCGCAGCAGGCTTGTAGTTGTAGTACACAGGTAATTGGCCAACTGAACGGGCGATGGATACAGGTAATTTTCCACTAGGATTTACATCGCCAAATAAAACCCGCGCAACTGCGCGGCCAGTTTCTTGACCGAGATACCAACCTTCTAGAATTGCCGGTGCTGTTTCTGCAATTTTTGCAATAGAAAGTGGGCGACCATTATTTAACAATACAATGGTTGGTTTACCTGTGGCCAAAATCGCGTCCACCAATTCTTGTTGCTGCCCCAACAAATTTAAATCAGTGCGATCACCCAAATGCGCTTCGGCCCAACCTTCGCGCGAAGTCGCTTCGTTATCGCCCACTACCACTAAGGCCACATCACTTTTTTGCGCAGCAGCAACGGCTTCTTCAATCATACCCTTGGTATCTGCAGGTGTTGCCAAGTCTACCTTATCGGTATTCCAACGCTCTTTTGAACGGGTGTTAGCAGAAATAGAATCATGTGCCGGAGTCCATTTATCCAATGTGATTAAAGTGCCCTGCGCATAATTCACTTGTACTTTATTACCCACGTATTCTTTTATGCCTTGTAAGACACTCACCGTTTGCTTGGGTACATCGCTGTAGCCACCCAATAAGGTTTCGTTAACATGTGGGCCTATAACGGCAATAGAGTTTAACTTTTTAATATCTAGCGGAAGAATATTTTTATCATTTTTCAAGAGCACAATTGTTTTCTCTGCTGCTTGCTGCGCTAAAGCACGATGTTTCGCGTTACCAACGAATGCATCGACACCTTTGGTTTCTACATAGGGATTTTCAAACAAACCCATAGTAAATTTCTCACGCAATACCCGTGCAACTGCCACATCTATTTGCGCTTCGGTCAACTTACCCTCTTTGACTAAATCGATAAGATGTGGGTAAGAATCTGCATCGGGCGTTTCAACATCCACACCGGCATTAAAAGCAATCAGTGCAGCAGCTTTACGATCTGCTGCAAGGTTATGGCGATTAACTAATTCATTGATGGCGTAATAGTCACTCACCAATAAACCGTCAAAGCCCCATTCACCACGCAAAATACCATTGAGCATTTTACCGTTAGCGTGCGAAGGCACACCGTCAATTTCATTGTAAGACGCCATGACACTGCGCGGATGCGACAACTTAACCACAGCTTCAAAGGGGAATAAAAACGTTTCGCGCAAACCGCGTTCACCAATCGGTGTAGGCGCGGTATTTAAACCACCGGTAGGCTCACCGTGACCCGCCAAATGTTTAAGCGTGGCAATCACATGATTTTTTGCAACGCCGTTATCGCTGCCTTGAAAACCTTTAATACCGGCCACCCCCATAGCTGCAATTAAATAGGGATCTTCACCCATGGTTTCTTCAATGCGACCCCAACGAGGATCACGCGCCACATCCAGAATGGGCGCCAATGCTTGATGCGCACCGCGCGCACGAACTTCTTGCGCCGTAACTGAATAAATGTGTGTCAGCATTTCTGGATCCCACGTACTTGCCAAACCAATTGCTTGTGGAAAGCTGGTGGAGTTGCGGCCAACATGCCCGTGCAACGCTTCTTCGTGAAATAACACTGGAATTCCCAAACGCGTATTTTCGATCACCCATTTTTGAATAGCATTGGTAAACAAGGCAGTTTGCAAAGCGGTTTTGTTGGGTGCCTTTTTGTTTTCTGCTGGCCGCGCAATTTCACCAATCCCCAAGCTTAAAAATTCTTTGGCGCGCTCACCCGTAAATTCACCGCCATCGGTTTCAAGCTGCTTTCTTTTTTCCCATACAGTTTCAAGTTGCGCGACCTTTTCTTCTAATGTCATTCGAGACAATAAATCTTTCACGCGTGTATCTGTAGTTTGTTTTGGATCTTTGTAAAGTGGAGCTTCAGCCGCAAAAATGCTAGCGCTAACCATACTTACAACAAGGAAAATTATAATGCTGGATGAATATAGTTTCATTCGTTTACCTCTACTGGATTGTCAACTGTATTTTTACTATTCGTTATGTTGCAGCCATGAACTTTTTATATTTTCAAATACCAAAAATGTAAACTGCCGATCACAAACAATGAATTCACTTTCATGACTGGCAGTTATGTTTAATACCTGAACTTACACCCAAGCATTAAAAAAGCAGGCACAGACAATGGCACTCAATCGCATTAACGAATATAGCGATTGATAACGTTTTCGTATAATTCTTGACGACCGCTTTGCAAGGTGATTTCACCACCCGCATTGCCAATATCAGCCAGCTGCTGCAAGGTTAATTTGCCTTGTTCGTAAGCTGAACCGTTTCCGGCATCAAATGATGAGTAACGTTCTTTACGCATGCCTTCCAACGGCGATTGTTGCAACAAGCTATCGGCAATAATCAACGCACGTGCAAAGGTATCCATACCGCCAATATGGCCGTAGAACAAATCGATAAAGTCTGGAGAGTTACGACGTGCTTTTGCATCGAAGTTTACGCCGCCGCCTTGCAAACCACCGCTGCGCAACAACACCAACATCATCTCAACTGTTTCGTTAATGTTGTAAGGGAACTGATCGGTATCCCATGCGTTTTGGTAATCGCCACGGTTAGCATCCAATGAACCCAACATGCCAGCGTTTGCCGCTGCTTGCATATCGTGACACATAGTGTGGCCAGCTAAAGTTGCGTGGTTGGTTTCTAAATTTAATTTGAAATCTTTATCCAAACCGTGATGACGCAAGAAACCAATAACGGTTTCAGCATCGAAATCGTATTGATGCTTTGAAGGCTCCATGGGTTTTGGCTCAATGAAGAAAGTACCTTTAAAGCCTTGGCCGCGCGCATAATCGCGAGCCATGGTTAAGAAGCGCGCCATATGTTCTTGTTCGCGTTTCATATCCGTATTGAGCAAGCTCATGTAACCTTCACGACCACCCCAGAACACATAGTTTTCGCCGTTTAATGCAATAGTTGCATCTAAAGCATCTTTCAATTGTGCGCCCGCATAGGCCACAACGTTAAAATCTGGGTTAGTTGATGCGCCGTTCATGTAACGTGGGTTAGAGAACAGGTTAGCTGTGCCCCATAATAATTTCACGCCAGATTCTTTTTGTTTTTGTTTGGCGTATTCAACAATCACCTGCAAACGCTTAGAGGTTTCTGCGCGGCTGCTGCCTTCGTCGATTAAATCTATATCGTGGAAGCAGTAGTAAGGCGTGCCGAGTTTAGTGATGAATTCAAACGCGGCATCCATTTTTTCGTGCGCGCGCGCAACGGCATCAGCAGTGCTAGACCATGGGAATACTTTAGTGCCTGGGCCAAAAGGATCGTGGCCAGCGCCGCAGAACGTGTGCCAATAGCAAGTAGCGAATCTGAAATGCTCTTTCAGCGTTTTGCCAGCGACTACACGATTTTCATCGTAGTATTTGAACGCTAAGGGATTGTCAGAGTCCGCACCTTCAAACGCGATTTTGCCAATGCCGGGGAAAAATTCTTTACTACCAAGCACAATACTCATGATGTTTAACCTCGTTTGCTCTAAAAAATTGAATGTTGTTTTTTAAACTGGAAAGCGTTAACACTTTTGTAGATTTTGTTATTTATTGTGTGGGCAACAATGACACCCAATATTGATATGCATCTTGATACTGAGCTAAGAGCGCCTGTTTAGGTTCAACCACGCCCAGACGTGTTAAACCACCAAAGGCTTCTTTGGCAGAGACATAAAAACCACAGCCAATAGCCGCTGCGCGCGCTGCGCCTTCGGCACCATCGGTTTCAAATAATTCCACTGCCGCTTGCGTGGTGTTCGCAAAGGCTTGGGTGAACACATCGCTCAAAAACATATTGCCTTTGCCTGCGCGAACCACATCGCAACTACCGCCCAAGGATTTCAATACATCGAAACCTTGGTTGAGCGAAAACACTATGCCCTCTTGCGCAGCACGCACCATGTGACCGAGGCCATGACGGTTAAAATCCAGATTGCGCAATTGCGCGCCGATATTTTGATTTTGGAAAATACGCTCTGCGCCATTGCCGAAAGGATGAAACACCAAACCCTCGCTGCCCACCGCAACGTGTTCAGCAAGACTGTTCAACAAAGGATAAGAAGGTGTAGCGCCCGATTGACTTAGCGTTTGACGCAACCAAGAGTACAACCGGCCACAGCCATTTACACAGACTAGAACACCGTTGCGCTTTTGCGCTTCGGTATTTGTGACATGCAAAAAGGTATTTACGCGCGAATCGAGATCTGCCGCTGGCTTATCGGTCACGCCATAAATAACGCCCGATGTTCCCGCCGTTGCCGCCACCTCGCCCGGCTCAAGCACATTGAGACTAAAAGCATTGTTGGGCTGATCGCCACCGCGATAGCACACTTTTACATGACTACCCAAACCTAAGGCTGCAGCAACATCGGCTTTAACGGTGCCCTGCACGCCAAAGCTGGGAACAATGGTAGGAATAACGGAGGAATCAATTCCCCAATGCTCCAACAACTCGGTAGCGACACGCTGCGCTTTGAAATCCCACAAAGTGCCTTCCGATAAACCTGAAGCCGTGGTGGTGATTTCACCGGTTAATTTCATGGCGATGTAATCGCCGGGCAACATAACTTTGTGAATTTTGCTAAAAATTTCAGGCTGATTTTCTTGCACCCAACGCAATTTGGCCGCAGTGAAGTTGCCAGGTGAGTTCAATAAATGGCCAAAACAATAATCGCGGCCCATATCCGCCAAGGCGGCGTTGCCCAGAGGAACGGCACGGCTATCACACCAAATAATGGAGGGGCGCAGCACTTGCTGCTCAGCATCTACCACCACCAACCCGTGCATTTGGTAGGAGATCCCGATCGCTTGAATGTGTTTACTCTCAAACTTACCCGTGGCAAAAAGCTTAGCAGCGCCCTTCTGGATGCAATCCCACCACACGCTTGGATCTTGCTCTGCAAAGCCAACTTCTGGGCTGGCAATGGCAAGCTCGGTTTCAGGGTAAGACAAGGCGCCTAGGCATTTGCCGGTTTTGCCATCGAGCACAGATAATTTGGTGGAGGAGCTTCCAACATCAATACCTAGAAACAACATAATGAATCTCTTTTAAGGGAAATAATGAAGCAGCAAATTCCATTCGTTGCCAATCAAGCATAGAACTCATGAATGCTTATTCTTGCGATGTGTATAACATATCTTATTGTCCCATTGACCACAAGATAAATATAAAGACTTTTGCCCATATACTTCTTGTGGACAATTGGGGGGTGATCGCTACAATGAGGCCGCACACTTAGGATGATGGCGCATATGACGCCATTTTTTACACAAGCTTACGCCGCTATTTTAGAATAGCCACCTATCGCCAATTCGTTCAGGAATCCATCGTGTCAAATATTGTTGCGCCAGCCCACAGCCATGTTGAACCTTTAAATCTGCCACAGGATGTTATTAAGGCGCTCTCTATTGATAACTTGGTATTCGGGCTTGATAACGACGAACTGAAGATATTGCTGGTCAAGCAAACAGACCCTATGCACCAAGGCAAGTGGGCACTCCCCGGCGGCTGGATTCGCTACGATGAAAACCTGCGCGATGCTGCCTATCGTTTGCTAGAAGAATTAACGGGCGTTAAGCAGCTCTATCTTGAGCAACTCAAAACCTTCGGCCGCGTTGACCGCTTCCCTACCGAGCGCGTGGTCACCATTGCCTACTACGCCTTGGTGAGCGCAGAACACTACTCGCTGGTGGCCGGCCAAAGCGCTGCGGATGTGAGCTGGCAACGTATTAATGCGTTGCCCGATTTGATTTACGACCATGCCGAAATCATTGCCCACGGTATGAAGTTTTTGCGCCATCAAGTCCGCCATCAGCCGATAGGCTTTAACTTGCTGCCCGAAAAATTCACCTTGCTGCAGCTGCAAGCACTCTATGAAGCCATCCTAGATACCAAATTAGACAAACCCAATTTCCGCCGCAAAATCATGAAAATGAACCTTCTGACGCCTTGCAATGAAAAACAGCAGGGCGTACCTCATCGCGCCGCCAACCTCTATCGTTTTGACTCCGACGCTTATCAGCACTTGAGCGAAAGCGGCTTCTCATTTGAAATCTAAGATTCTGGGATCACAACGCAAGCTACCACCCCAGAGCAGAACCCATCGATAAATCGTGAAATCCCCCATTAAGACATATAGTCATTTAAACCATATTGGTTTACCATAAACTTTCGCGGCGAAGCCTTGAGTGAAAACTCAGCGCCACGGCCAACAAAGTACCTAAAAATAAGTTAGTTCGCACGCCAACCCATATGCTAGAAACACAGCTCTATGCTATGGTCGCGCATCCTTAAAGGGGGAGAGAGACCGCCTTAGAGGTGCTCCACCGGCAGATTGCTTTACCATAATTCCAACAACCCATAATTTAAAAAACAGGTATCACCATGCACTCACCATCCTCAGCAGATAACGAGGTTAGTATCTCCGTAGATTCAAGCGAGAGAAACATGACCTCCATCGTTCTTATAAGCATCATCGCAACCATTGGCGGCTTTCTTTTCGGTTTTGATAGCGGTGTGGTCAACGGCACCGTTGATGGGCTCACCCAAGCATTCACTATCAACCCAAACGCGATAGGCACAGTGGTGGCCTCCATTCTTATTGGTTGCGCCATTGGCGCTTTTTTTGCTGGCACCTGGGCTGACACGTACGGCCGTCGCGGCATTTTGCTTCTTGCTGCAGCAATGTTTATTTTGTCTTCTTGGGGTGCAGGCGTTGCCTCATCAACCCTTGAATTCGTTATTTATAGACTGATTGGCGGCTTGGCAATTGGGGCTGCAAGCATTATCTGCCCCGCCTACATAAGTGAATTGGTTCCAGCTGAATACCGTGGAAAATTAAGCTCCATTCAACAAATAGCCATTATTTCCGGCTTAACAGCAGCAGCACTTAGCAACTACTTTCTCGCCACATCTGCAGGCTCCGCCGTTAATGAACTCTGGCTTGGCTTTACTGCGTGGCGCTGGATGTATTGGGTAGGCATTATCCCTGGGGTGATATTTTTACTAACACTGCTAACCATTCCTGAAAGCCCTCGCTTTTTAGTCAGCAACGGCAAGAAAGAAAAAGCTATAGTCGTACTCACCAAACTTTACGGCGAAAAAGCCGCACTCAAAACCACCGATGAAATTTATGCATCCTTATCACACGACCATAAACCCGCGTTCTCTGACCTACTAGATAAAACCAAAGGCCGTATTCGCCCTATTCTGTGGATTGGCGTTGGCTTAGCGGTTCTGCAACAATTTGTAGGCATCAACGTTGTATTTTATTACGGTGCCGTGCTCTGGCAAGCCGCAGGATTCTCTGAAAGCGACTCTTTAGCCATTAGCGTTGTATCCGGTGTCGTCTCCATCGGGGCCTGTTTTATCACCTTCTTTTTAGTCGATAAAATTGGCCGTAAGCCATTGTTATTAATCGGTTCAGTGGGCATGACCATTACACTTGCACTCGTTGCATATGCTTTTGCTGGCGCACCGCTCGACGATAAAGGTCACCTCATATTAAGCGGCTCAACCGGCATACTGGCCTTAGTTTCAGCCAACCTTTATGTTGTTTTCTTTAATATGTCTTGGGGCCCAGTGGTCTGGATTATGCTGGGCGAAATGTTCCCAAATCAAATTCGCGGTACGGGTTTAGCCGTAGCAGGTTTCGCACAATGGATTGCTAACTGGACAATCACCACAACCTTCCCCATTCTATTAGCGTCATCACTCGGCTTAGCTGGTGCCTATAGCATCTACGCATTCTGCTCATTGTTTTCTATTTTCTTCATCATCTGGTGGGTAAAAGAAACCAAAGGTGTCGAGCTAGAAAAAATGGAAGGTTAATTCTTCTTTCATTGAACACAAAAGGCCGCAGCGATGCGGTCTTTTTATTTTCAGCCCCTTAAGCCAAAGCACACCCAATAAATAAATCCTAACAATTCTTCCCAAGGCAGCTGTATACAAGCAAACATAGCTTATGGTTTAATTGACTACATCAATAACCATCATGGATTCCCATCATGCACAGTCGTCAACTATATTCGCTCATCTCACTAAGCCTAATTCTCTCTGCGTGCGGCGGAGGGGAAGACGGTGACAGTTCAAGCACCCTACCAGTAGCAAGTAGTTCAACCGCCATCATTAGCAGTAGCTCGTCCAATGTGGTGAGTAGCAGCTCATCCAGCACCAGCAATTCAAACAGTAGCTCGAGTCTAGCCAATTCTTCCGGCTCATCGGCTTACTCAGCAAATGTTAATAGCTTAAAAGACTTAGCAGTTTTCCCGATTGGCATTGCTGTGTCTAATAACGATTCACCCCCCTACAACATTCTCACCAATGCATCTGAAAAAGCCGTGACTGAAAAACATTTCAACCAAATGACGGCGGGCAACATTATGAAAGTCAGCTATTTACACCCAACGCAAGCGAGCTTCACCTTCACCAATGCCGATGCTTTTGTTGATTATGCGAAAACCAAAAATATGAAAATTCACGGCCACGCCTTGGTATGGCATTCAAGCTATCAGGTACCCAACTTTATGAAAGACTGGGCTGGCACTGCAGATGAGTTTTTAACCATGCTGGACACCCACGTCACGACTATTGTCGATCACTTTGAAACCAAGGGTAATATCACCAGTTGGGATGTAGTAAACGAAGCGTTAAACGACAATACGCCTTCCAACTTCCGCACCGACTCTACGTTCTACACCAAGAGCGGCAACAGCGCGGTCTATATTGAACGCGCCTTTAAAGCCGCGCGCTTAGCTGACCCAACCCTAACCCTTTACTACAACGACTACAACATTGATCAAAATAATGCGAAAACCACCAAACTCATTGAGATGATTACTGACTTCCAAGCACGCAGCATTCCAATCGATGGCATCGGTTTCCAAATGCATATTTGTTTGAACTACCCGAGCGCAGCCACTATTGCCGCAGCTATGAAAAAAGTGGTCAATAAAGGTTTAAAAGTTAAAATTACGGAATTGGATATTGCGATTAACCAACCTTATTGCGACTCATACCCCGATAATAAAGTCAGCACCTTTACCCAAAGCGCGGCGCTTGCACAAAAGAAAAAATACTGTGAAGTGGTGAAAGCTTATTTGGAGACAGTACCGGCTGATAAACGCGGCGGCATTACCGTGTGGGGCTCTAATGACGGAGCCACTTGGTTAGATGACCTCTACAAAACGCAATTCAACCATGAGAAAATTTCTTGGCCATTGTTGTTTGATGCGCAATATAACGACAAACCTGCTCTACGCGGTTTTGCCGATGGTTTATTAGGTAACGCCTGCACCAATTTATAATTCTATTTTCTCTTAATGAGCGGCCCTCACTACAATGCAGATGGCGCCGTTCAAACCCCGAATACCTTTAAAAAATAAATTCCTTGTAAAGAACGCGAATCCCTATAGCCCAGCCAAAAGCTGGGCTATACTTTTATTAAATTACGAAAATGATTTAAGCGCTTTTCTGTTTTTGACAATAGTCACCTGCTTTGCAAAGATCATGTGGTGCGAATAAACATTACTTTATAACCAATAAGAACGAGGTAATTATCATGACTAACCGTTCCAAACACGCCATTAAAACGTTTTTTTGCGCAGCCCTTTTTTCTAGCCTGTGCGTACAAGTGGTGCACGCAGCAGACGCTGCAAAACCAGCTATTAACCCAAATTTTAACTACATGTCTGAAGGCAAGACCGTAGGCGGCTGGGGTATTCAACTAGGCGATCCAGAAAACTGGTCAACCTCCGTTGATGCCAGCCGCAAAGGTAAATCCGCCACTGGCAAAGTATCTATCGAGCCCATAGATTTTCAGGCGACAGGCGATGCTCTAAAACTTTCTTGGTCACCACGCAAAGCCGTTAAGGGTGTATTTGCTATTTCTGGGGCTGCACTTGACTTGAGTAAATTTGAAAATGAAGGTGCAATTGTGTTTGATATGAAGATGGATATGAAGCCCGACAAAGATGTCACCTTCGGTATGGATTGCGGCTACCCTTGCCGCAGTGAAATACAGGTTAGCGCTATGTTGAAAGACTTGAAGAAAGATGAGTGGACCACATTCCCTATCCCACTTAATTGCTTCACCAAAGAAGGGCTCGATATTAAAAAAATTAGTGGCCCAGTATTAATAAGTACAGAAGGGAAATTGGGGTTAACCATCGTCAATATTCGCTTACAAAAATTGCCTGAGGGCGAGAAAGGATGCGCCAAATAGTCACAAACTCAAAAGCAATAAGACTCTAAAAAAATAGGCCATAGGGTTAATTCTATGGCCTATTTTTTTTGTACAAAAACACTCTAAAAACTACATCATCTTTTTTGCTGGGCAGTTTTCAGCAATGAATTGCTCATGTGTGGGCATATAATCAACCGATTTATCAATTACGCGTTTAACACTTTCCAATCGATTTGCAATGTCTTCTTTTGACATCAAATCGACAAGTGGATGATATCCCTCTGGCCGAATACCTTGCCCATGCATAACCTCGAGCCAACTTAAATCACTAAACATTTCATTGCTGGTACGAAAAATACGTCCATTTCTTTTAAATTGTTCAATTTTTTGCGTCAATGTATCCGGTATTGACATATTTCGGCAATAACGCCAGAAATCGGAATCATCGCGCTCGGTAACTTTATAATGCAAAATTAAAAAGTCACGAATGCGGTCAAATTCAAAATGTGCTTGATTATTAAACTC
Source organism: Gammaproteobacteria bacterium (assembly GCA_005801205.1). GTDB lineage: Bacteria > Pseudomonadota > Gammaproteobacteria > Pseudomonadales > Cellvibrionaceae > Cellvibrio. Next base: position 12,417 of record SYDJ01000130.1, on the reverse strand, counting down.
ATCAATATCCTCCTGAGCAAAATGCTTATTTGGAAAAAATGTCATCAGCCGTGCAATAGATGATTGCACCAAATGAATGCTAGTAGACTCCAATGGCTCCATAAAACCGCTTGCCAATCCAATTGCTAAACAGTTTTTATTCCAGAATTTTTTACGCTTACCCGTTGTGAACTTCAATTGTCGCGGTTGCGCCAAAGGCTCTCCATCTAGATTCTTTAATAAAATAGTTTCTGCTTCAGATTCAGCCATAAACTGACTGCTAAATACATGACCATTGCCAATACGATGCTGCAATGGAATCCGCCATTGCCAACCGGCAGAATGCGCCGTAGAACGGGTATAAGGAGTCAGATAGGGTGCCGAGGCACAAGGCACTGCAATAGCTCTGTCACAAGGAAGCCAATGCGTCCAGTCTTCATAACCAGTTTGCAATGCCTCCTCAATCAACAACCCGCGAAAGCCTGAACAATCAATAAAAAAATCTGCTTCAATCTTTTGTCCGCCCTCAAGCGTCACGGACTCGATAAAACCGCTATCAGAATTTAATTGCGTACTTACCACTTTACCTTCCGTACGCACTACACCACGGCCCTCAGAATATTCACGAAGAAACCGTGCATACAAACCTGCATCAAAATGAAATGCATAGGCAATATTTGTCAATGGAGAGTTGCCTGCATCAAACGGCCGCATAAATTTTCCGCGATCAGAGGCTACACCGCTAATAGTATACTCCCCTAAATCCTGCGCCTCTCCCAACTTAAATAGCTTTAACCAATAATGGTAAAATTGAATAGATTCTATATCTCTGCCAACATCACCAAAAGCGTGAAAGTACTTTTGACCAATTTGTTTCCAGTTAACAAATTGAATTCCTAATTTAAATGTACCTTGAGTTTTTCGTACAAACTCATCTTCATCAAGATCAAGCAATTTATTAAACATCTGAATCTGCGGAATAGTAGCTTCGCCCACCCCAACAGTGCCGATATCTTCAGACTCAATTAAATGAATTTCACAGTACTTATCTTTCAATAGCTTTATTAACGCTGCCGCAGACATCCAGCCAGATGTACCACCACCAACAATAATGATTTTTTTAATGCGATTATCTTCACTCATTTTATCACCTTAATTATTTCAACAAACTTTTGATATAATCTGCATGTTTTGGTATTTTTTGTGCAGACTCAAAAATAACTGCTTTTAATTTACTTAAAAAATCACGCACCCTTTCTCCATCCAAAAAATCCACATCATAACTATAGGATTTAGGAATAATTTTATTCCCTATAAAAAATGCAGCCCATTCAATGTCAGTTAACAAACTTAGATCACAATGCGTATGCCGGCCATTAGACACAAATAAATTTAGTCGATGCGCTGAACTTGATGACAGCGAATGCGAGGAAAAATAACGGCATGAAACTGCGGAATGATGTTGCGATGCATACATATGAAGCTCTATAACTTCATTTATATTATCAAGCTCAATATGTGAAAGACGGTTGAACTCATCTCGAGATGCGTCAACATTGTCAAAATCAATGAACAAATCCAAAAATCTTACAATAGAGTCTCTTACGCTCTGTAAAGGGGACACTAATAAATCACAATAGCGTGCACCTGAATGACCTATAGCCAAACAATTATTAACCCAAAATTTTTCACGTCGATAAGAGCGATAATTCGCGATGGTTACATGAGTAAAGCCCCAGGTAGCTAGCATTGTTTCGATGTCATTCTCGCGGATCAAATCACTGGAAAAATAATAAACTATTACATCCCGATCCTTTAAGGGTATAACTTTAAAGAAACCATCAGCCGTACTGGTCAGAACCGCTATAGAAGGCAACAAAGAAGACTGCAATCTATAACCTATAGCAACTCTATCACATAGAATATCCATATCATCGCTAGCGCATTTAACACCACATGCATCACCCAATAAGACACTTGCCTCACCGGTACAATCAATATATAAATCAGCCATTACAGAATGCTGACTATCTAACTCCAAAGAAGTAATATTGCCGCTATTATTATCGCGACTAACAGCTGTACAGTCTGCAATAATTACATCAATCCCCAACGCCAAGGCATGAGATTTTAAAATATCAGCATAACTGTCAAGCTGAAAATGAAGCCCATATTTAATAGCAGAATAAATTGATTGCGAATCTGATGAAGGGTGCCCAAAACGACCTAATTTTGCCGCCACGGCATTCAACGAGAAGTCATCCAGATCGTTTTTTTCACCGGAAAGATAATTTTTTATATAGATATTTTGAAAATCAACACCATCCAAGGATGCTCCGTAATACCCCCCAGCTAACATATATTTCTGGGAATCATAACTCCAACCCTCATACATAACCCCTAGCCCAAAATGGGTATAGGGATCAAGCATACATATTTTTTCCTGCAATCCAATCAAATCATGAAAACTGTGTATTCTAGAACTTGCGCACTCAACAGACAGTGCATCTTTGCGCGAATCCTCTATTAGTTGAATAACCACTAATTCACGAGGAAATTGCGCTCTTAATAATGCAGCGACGGACCACCCCACAGCACCACCACCAACAATGACTATTTTTTTTATCGTCATAATGGCTTGCCTTGATTAGTGTTAGCAAGAATACGATTAATATAGTCCTGCGCAAATGGCATCGAAGCAACTGCTGCATTTATATTGCCATGGATTTTTTCAAGATATGCGGCAATTTTATGATGAGAAAATGCATTAATCTTAAAATCATACACGTCAGGAATTAACCCCTGCCCAATACAAACAGCAGCATAAACTCCGTATTGCTGATGATCTACATAACCAGTGCTTTTAAACAGCTTTTGTCGTTGCGCTAAGGCATCCGGCACCGACATGTTTTTACAATCCATCCAAAATGGGGAGTCTTCGCGTGCATTTTCTTTGTAGTGCATAATAATAAAATCACGAATGCGCACATATTCTTCATCAAGTTGACGGTTAAATTCAGCGCTATTCGCTTTCGCAAAATTCTTATCCGGGAAGAAATCCAATAATTTTTGAATCCCCACCTGAATAAGATAAATACTGGTAGACTCTAATGGCTCCAGAAAACCGCCTGACAAGCCTATAGCGACACAATTTTTTTCCCAATTTTGTTTTCTCTGACCGGCCTTAAATGTAAAAAATTTTGGCTCTGCCAAAGGTTCGCCATCTAAATTTTTTAGCAAAATTGCTGCAGCTTCATCATCACTCAAATAATCACTTGCATAAACATGACCATTACCCGTGCGGTGTTGCAATGGAATTCGCCACTGCCAGCCAGCTTGTTGCGCCGTTGCCTGCGTATAAGGCGTTAATTTTTCTTCAGAAAGCGCGCAAGGAACTGCTATTGCTTTATCGCAACGCAGCCAATGACTCCAATCTTCAAACTTTGCATTTAATACCTTATCAATTAAAATTCCTTTAAAACCAGTGCAATCAATAAATAAATCACCACCAAGGGTAATGCCAGAATCCAACCTAATAGACTCAATAAATCCGTTATCCGAATTTAGGTTTGTTGCAGCAACAATACCTTCAATTCGCTTAACATTTATTGCCTCTGCATATCTTCGTAAATATTTAGCGTACAAAGCCGCATCAAAATGAAAGGCATAATTATAATTTGATAATAATGACATTGAATCCGTCGATGGATGCTGGAATTTACCAGCACGCGCAGCCATTGCAGCCATGGAATAATTGTCGAGCGGATATTTACTTCCCTCTTGCTGCATTCGCAGCCAGTAATGATGAAACTCAACGCCATTTATATCATGACCGAGCGGACCAAAGGGATGAATATAATCATTACCTAACTGCCCCCAATGTTTAAAGGCGATACCTAATTTAAAGGTTGCTTTGGTTTCCGCAATAAAGAAACTCTCATCTATTCCTAAATATTCATTGAAGCCCCTAATGTGCGGAATGGTAGACTCACCAACGCCGACAGTTCCAATAGCTTCACTTTCGACAAGCACTATATCCATGTTGATTGGCAAAAACTTTTTTGCTAAAGCTGCAGCAGTCATCCAGCCAGCCGTACCGCCGCCCACAATAACAATTTTTTTTATTGAGTGTTGATTCATGCGCTTAGTGTTCTGCTCAAAAATAGAGTATTTGATAATAGAAATTAGGAAATATAACTCTTAAGGTAATCAGTATAATCAGGCAAGTTTTCTATCGACGCTTGAATACTAGCTTTTATACTTTGCGAATACTGAACATAAATATCATCACTGTGATGACTAGCGATATAGTCATATTTTCTTGGCCAACAACCCAACCCCAACGCTAGGTGTATCCATTGTGAAGGATGAAGCAAGGTACTTTCATCCGGTAGTGCACGACCAGTTTCCATAAAAAGATCTAATCGATATTGCAGCGATTCAGGCAATTTAATTTCACGCCAAAAAGTATTTGTGGAAAACGCTTGCATGTTAATCACGGCATAATGCAAGCAATGCAAGTCTCTAATAGATTCATACTCTGTACGCATTAAGCGATTAAATTCATTTTCAACAGCATCAAATTGCTGGTGGCTTGGCCAGTAGGCCATAAATTGTTTTAAAGTTACTGCAGCCAAATACAAGGGAGAATGACTGAAACCATCAGCCGTAATAGCTGCCGCACCCATTGCAAGACAGTTTTTATGCCATATTTTTTGGCGCTGCCCCGGATAAAAATTAACATCTTGTCCATTCACAAAAAAATCAGCTATTGCGTTTTTTCCATTCTCCGCGCCAAGCAAGGCATCATCATAAATATATTCACAGACTATTTTATTTTTAAGCGGGATGCTTTTAAGCCATCCTTGCTGCGTTAACTGCAGGGAAGTAAAGGGAATTAATCGAGAATCTTGCTGGGGAACCACACTGATTTTCTTTTTATGAAATGGCAAATAAGCCGACCAAGATTCATAGGCAACCCCCATAGCCTTAGCGATTAAATCGCCCGTATAGCCGCTTGCATCAATATAAAAATCGCTGGTTAAAATACTAGCGTCAGACGCTACAATAAAGTCAATATCGCCCGCCGAATCAAGCTCTACTGCTAGTAACTCTTTATTAATTACGTCAATCGCCAGATCAAGAGCGTAGGACATAAGCAATTTCTTGAGCAAACCCAAATCAAAACTTAAAGCAGCTATTGGTTTTTTATTCAATCTTAACGGCGACTTACCCAATCTCGCTGCAACTGCAGACACTGAATAATCATCTATTTTAATTGATGGATCATTTTTTCTAAGCTTTAATATCCATTGATTAAACTCAACTGCATCGTAATCAAAACTCAACCCATCTGCCGAGTGAAAGTAATTATTGCCAGTGCGCAGCCAGCCAAAATACGCTTGAGCAAAAGCAAAGTTGCCATCTGTATATTTGATAATATGTTGTTCGGTTAGCCCTATCAATTGCAAATAATTGGCAAAATTAGGCTCCAGTGTTTCCGCATAAGTATCCTCTACTTGCGAATTCAAAATACTGATATGAATATTAGGTACACTTTTTTTAAGAAAAACGGCGGCCCACCAACCTATAAGCCCGCCACCAACAATCAGTATTTTTTTAACGGGGATATTCACTTTACATTCCCACCATATAAACTCATGCTCGCGGTCGAATATTTTTTTGCTTTTTGCTCCACCATTTTATAAAGATTCCTATCCGCTACCGGCATTTTTTCCGCTATATTTTTTACCTCTTGTGCAATTCGACTAAAATAGGCAGGCAGAGCACCGTTATCATAAATATCAACTCGCTTATCATAATGTATCGGCGGATTTGCTTGCCCAAGATACACCGCAAGCCAGCTGGGCTCCATAAACAACCCATGCCTATACTTTTCAACATGCCCAGACTGATAAAACAATTGTTTCTTACGTAAAAGATCGTCAGGCAAATTCATTTGTGCGCAGTATTTCCATAAGTCAGAATCAGTGCGCCTATTAAGATGGTAGTGCAGTACGATAAAATCTCTGATTTTTTCGTACTCACTTTTTATTTGACGATTAAATTCGTCACGCTTTATAGCTGTATTTGAATCTTCAGGAAAAAATTCTAGCAGTTTCAAAATAGCTATTTGTATTAAATAAATACTCGTAGACTCCAACGGCTCTAAAAATCCGCTTGCCAAACCAATAGCCACACAGTTTTTATTCCAGCTATTTATGCGGCGTCCCGGTGTAAACCTGAGCAGATTTGGCTCGCCTATAGGAGCAGTATTAAGATTTTCAAGCAAGGTTTTATGAGCGACATCATCAGAAATAAATTGGCTGGAATATACATAACCATTCCCCGTGCGATGTTGCAATGGAATCTGCCACTGCCAGCCGAAATCATGCGCAATAGCTCGTGTAAATAACGCGGCATTTTTTTGTGGCTCGCTAGGCATGGCTATCGCCCTATCACACAACAACCAATGGCTCCAATTTTCATAGCCTGTTTTTAAAACGTCTTCTATTAACAAACCACGAAACCCAGAGCAATCTATAAATAGATCACCATAAATGGCTTTTCCTGACTCCAAAACAAGATGATCTATCTCGCCATGATTATTTACAGCAACTGTGTTTATTTTTCCTTCAATTCGAAGCAAACCTTTGGGCTCCGAATATTGCCGTAAATAGCTCGCATATGCACTAGCATTTATATGAAATGCATAGGTGTATGTTGATAGCGGAGAATTAGCGTCATCCGATGGATAGTTAAATTTTCCATATTCTGCAGCCACCACCGCCATTGAAAACTGATCAAAAGGAACAACTTTTTTTTGCTGATGTAATTTAATCCAGTAGTGATGAAAAGCGATTTCATTTATTGGGTAGCCATGGCTGCCGAACGGATGAATGTAAGACTCGCCAATCTGCCCCCAGTTTTCGAACTGAATACCTAATTTATAGGTGGCTTGCGTTGCCGTAATAAATTCATTTTCATCAATGCCAAGCATGTTATTAAAATAACGCAAATGCGGCACGGTTGCTTCACCTACGCCAACCGTACCAATTGAATCGGACTCTACTAATTGAACGGTATAATGCTCTTTAGGAAAAAATCGTACCAGCGCAGCAGCAGCCATCCAGCCTGCGGTTCCGCCGCCTACAATTGTTATTGTTTTAGTTTTATCGTTCAGCATAGATTTCTTATCTAAGTTTTTATGAATTAAAGCATATATGAAACCACAGTAACCTGTAATGAATTAATGCAGTACCAGCAAAAAAAAACGCGCTACTTTCGTAGCGCGTTTTTTTAACAAGAGCGAGTATAAATTAGAACGTGCCCTTCAACTGCACAGAAACACGACGGTCATTTTGGAACCATGAACGACCCGCTTCCAAACCTTTACCATCCAGAATCATGATGGTTTTAGTAGTAGCATTAGTCAGGTTGTTAAACTGAATGCCCGTTGTGAAGTTATCGTTAATTTTATAAGAGATTGAACCGTCTAAGGTTCCGTAGTCATCGTTCCACAATGGGAAACGGCTGATTACGTCTCTGGTAGTCAACAAATAACGAGAACGCCAGTTATATGCCAAACGCACCGACCATTCATCCTTTTCATACATTGCGGCGACGTTGTAGGTTCTTTTTGATTGCCCCTGCAAAGGCAAGCCGTTCAGATCTACACGAGCCCCTGTATCTATATCACCACCATTATCAAGAGCCAAGCTACCTGCATTTGGTATTGATTTAGAATCAATGTAGCTAAAGTTAGCCTGCAAACCTAAACCATCAAACGGTGCAGGCAAGAAGTCATAGAATTGCTGATAAGCAAATTCAAACCCGTTGAGATTACCTTCACCATTATTGATTGTCCCAGTAACCTCAGCAGTTTGCGTGACTCCGCTAACAGGGTTGGTATAGCTACGATCAAAGGTTCCGTTGATGAAGAAGTTAGACAGATCTTTTTTGAACGCAGTGAAGGTGACAGAACCAGCCTTCGCAAAATACCATTCTAAGGACAAATCAAACTGCTTAGACTCCATCGGATTTAAGTATGGGTTACCCGCAGTTCCGGTCCAGCTCTCTACTTGCGCGCCAACCATTGCTCTTCTTGGTTGCAAAAAGGGCTGTGGATTTGGCGTGATTCGCGTAGTTGCCAAAATATTCAAGGGATCCAATGAGGTTGTATTTCTCACATCGCCCATATCAGGCAAGGCTATAGCTTTTGACGCTGCAAAACGCACCAACAAATCATCAGTGAGGCTGACAGCAAGGTTAAAGCTTGGCAAATAGGCATCGTATGAATTTTCAGCGTTCTCTACCGAGGCCGCATTGTTACCGAAGCCTAACTCTGTATCGTTCAAGAAATTTTGAGACGTATTTCTATAGCTCATGATAGGTTCGAGCAACTTATTAACTGCCGTTTCCCTATCAGAGGCGGCTTTAAGCTGATCGGCCGTAGGCTCTACACCGACTGGAATCGGCACATACTCATTTTCTGCGTCATATGTCGCCTCTATCTCCGCTCTTTTCTGAGCTTCATATATGTCGGACGCAGCAATATCTTTAGGTGAGGGAGCGCCAGCTGGAACGGGAGTTTTTGTGATTAAATCTGGGTATTGCACCGAACCTGTTGCAGTTCGATCTAGCTTCACATATCGGAGACCAAAGTTACCTTTGGCTTTGTGATCCGCTATATCCGTTTCAAAATCAAAACGAACATAGGCCGACTTATTGGTTTCCCCCGTTATAAAAATTTCAGAAGGTAGGAATATATTCCCAGGCGTACCACCCGCTCTTTGATCAATACGCTCCCATGGATTATCGAGGTTGAGAATACCACCAGTATCCAACATGCGCCCGTTAATCATGTCCTTAACTAAGGATGCTTTAGGATGCAAGAAACCGTCGCCTGGAACTGTCATTGAATCGCCGCGCTGGAAATTGCTCCAATCAACGTATTCCCACTCGCCATTAAGATTACCCACGCCAGGTGTATCCACCCAACCCATACCCGTTGGTGTTTTAGCAAAAACCGGGAATAAACCACCCCAATTATAGGTAGTTGATCTGACGGTTTGCTCACGATCAGCATAACGGATACCCGCTTTGACGGAGGTAATCAAGCCTTCATCAAAATGATAGGTGGAATCGAACCGCGCCGCTTTAGAATCACCTTCTGAACGCTCGTAGTGATCCATTGCAGATTGCCAGTTATAGGAGTTTTTATCTTGGAAGTAATTGCTGTCACCTAAAGGATCATCAGAGAAACCAGGCATTGTTTTGCCGCCAACCAATGTACCTGCACCCGCTACACCAAAGAGTCCCAAGCCTTCAGAACCAGGGCACGTCTCGCCTTTTTCTTTGCCGCCACAGTTGATTTGCATATTCTTATCACGCACCCCATGCCAAGGCTCCATGAAGGTCACCTTCGCCAAATCTCCGCGCGTGTCAAAACTTTGTATAGCATTCATCGCCAACATAATTGCACCGTCATCATCGGAAGTGTCGGCTTTTATATATTGTAAATCGGCGGTAAATTCCCATTTATCACTGGGAGTCCATTTCAGAGTTGTTGAGAAATCGTTAATAACGGTGTGCGTTTCTTTCATACGTGTAGCAGTTTGGAACTGGCTACCAAAAACACGTAAATTCGGGTTTGCCCAAGATGCGTGATTGGGTATACGCGCGCTATCGGTAACGTCACCATCGCGCGCGCGCCAGCCATTGGAACCGAACCCACCATCATTGGTGATAGTACCCGCTTGGAACAAGCCGTTGTCATCAAAGGTATATTCTGTACCCTCAAGCGGCAAACTACGGCGTCTGTCGTAACCTGATTGAAAGCCTATGGTGTTTTCTTTCCAAGATAAGGTCGCATCAGAGCGTAAAAATTGTGTAGTGCTAAGGAGAGTCTGATCAGTGTCTTGCCATTGGAGGGCAGCAGCAAAGCCTTTGCGATCACGATCATCATTTTTCATTGAAGCATTTGAACCGCCTGGCAACCAAACACCTTTGCCGGCTTCAGCAAATCGCTCAGCACCTTTTATATCATTAGGCCCAGCATGGTTTCCTGCAGGACCATTACTGGTATCTAAGGGACGAGGGAAATTTGTGTAATCGTCAAGATATGGAACATAGGCATCCGCCTGGATCCCATTAGAAACACCTTTTAACTTAGAGTTTGAGGCGTTAACCAATAGCCCAAATTCACCTGCCGATGTTTCCCAACGATCACTATACAAACCAGATAGAGTTGGCGTCCAACCCTCTGCTAAATCACCGTATGAATAATCTACGTTAAACGCAAGAAGTCGCTCAGGAGAGTCAAAGGGTTTGCGAGTACGCAAGCTCACCGTACCGCCAATACCACCTTCAATCATGTCAGCAGATTGGTTTTTATAAATATCAACGCCAGCCATTAACTCTGGCGGCACGTCTTGGAAACTCAAGCCACGGCCAGAGTTAGCAGTGAACGAATCGCGACCATTAAACTCTGAGCGAGTGGCGCTCATACCACGAATTACTGCACCTGAACCTTCCACACCAAAATGGTCAGGATCGTTCGCTGCCGCAAAACGCTCGATAGATACGCCAGGAATACGCGACATAGCTTCAAGTACACTACGATCAGGTAATGAGCCAATGTCTTCTGAGGAGATTGAGTCTACAAATGTAGACGCATTACGTTTAATTTCTTGAGCGCTTTGAAGGTTTGCACGCTGGCCCGTAATAATAACCTCTTCAACGGCATCATCATTTTTTGGTGCATCTTGAGCGAAAGATGGTGCGCTAAGCGCCATCACACACATTGCAAGCATTGATCGTTTAAATCTCACGCTTTTTACTGCGTCGCCCTGATTATTTTTATGGAATCCCATAGCCAACCCCTTTTTAACATTATGATTAGGTGATTTTTGTGTAATTTTTAGATAGCCGAAACGACATTTCGCTGTTGTTTTAGCAAGCTGCGAAAAGAGTTTAGACGCTCCTCGCAACTTTTCCATGCTATAGATAACTGACGTATGGTTCACCCAACCATACGTAAAGAAATGATTAGCCCACTCCAAACAAATGTAAATAATTGTAAATGATTTTACCAATAAAAATACTTTTGCCAGCGGAAATATTGGCTTGTTTTTCAATGGTAATTCAAATCAATCCACAATTAAACGATGTCTATACCTTTGAGTGTTCCGTGATGAGATTATTAGCGCTATAGTTGATCCATCATCACTAATTACGAGTTAACCTTATGAAAGCCATTGTATCCCTGCCCCTTGCTCTTTCTTTCATGTTGGTCGCCAGCTTTTCGAATGCTGCACCTGGAAAGGTCTACAAATGGACAGATGAAAAAGGCTTGGTTCACTACAGCCAGCGCCCACCACTTGGAACCCAAACAGAAGTCGTTAAACCTGACATCAGCCACAGCGAGCCGGTAAGCTACCAAGCACCCGGTGACGATAAAGCTAAAGATGGAAAAAAAGTAGAGAAAAAAGCAGACGACGAAAAAAGTGCGTTAAAAGACCCAGAGCGCTGTGATTCAGCACGTAAAAACTTGGATACACTCAAGACCTATGCCCGCATTAAGATTAAAGGCGATGATGGCGAATACAGGTTTTTAACCCCCGACGAGCAAACACAAAAAACTGCTGAGGCGACTAAGGCTATTGAAGAGAGCTGCGACTAGTTCCCTGCTGACAATATCTATTTCATAGCCACAAGCAGCATAATCCTAAGCAGGATTCTCACAATGAAAAGGGCCGTCGAATTGACGGCCCTTTTCATTTGATCCCTCTTTGACCTCCAATTTAATCAGTCATGTGATCGCTGCACTATTGTAAGCGTTTGGGTTCAAAAAATAATTTATCTCCCTTGAGGGTACCGTGGATAATTGCACCCGGCATAAACTTTCCAGAGAGGATGTCATTCGCCAAGGGATTCTCAACCAACTGCTGAATTGCGCGTTTTAAGGGGCGCGCGCCATAAACCGGATCAAACCCAACGGCTGCCAACTTATTCATCACCGCATCATCTAACTCCAAACCTAAATCCCGCTCGGCTAAACGTTTGCGCAGTAACTCTAATTGGATATCGGCAATGCCGCGAATTTGTTCGCGCCCGAGTGGATGAAACACCACAACCTCATCAATACGGTTGATAAACTCAGGGCGGAAATGATTTCCCACAACGTCCATTACCGCATCTTTCATTGCGTTGTAGCGATTTTCGTTGTTAAGTGAATTATTCATATCTTCACTAACATCCGTATCAAAACTCACACTGTCAAACGATTTATCTTCCGCCAACTCTTGAATGCGATCTGAACCCAAGTTTGAAGTCATTACAATCACCGTATTGCGGAAATCTACCGTGCGACCTTGGCCGTCGGTTAAGCGACCATCATCTAAAACCTGTAGCAAAATATTGAACACATCGGGATGC
>SYDJ01000129.1 GCA_005801205.1 Gammaproteobacteria bacterium | reverse complement strand
CTGGTGGTAATTGAAACCTTTGAGGAAAAGAAAGCCTTGGATGTGCTTGCCATGGTGGCCAATAACCAAGGCCGTGATATGCATCGCTGGTCGGTTACCGATGGGTTAACGCGCATTAATTTTGGCCCGCAGTTAGTCCCCAAAGGCAGTGACCTCAATCAAATTGAAGAAGCGCTTAAACACATTAAAAACCAAACTCAGCCCGGTGTTTATGCTCTGTGCGACATTCATCCCTTTTTAGAAAGCCAACCGCAAGTGGTGCGCTTACTAAAAGATATCGCGCTTAATCACTTTGCTATACCGCACACCCTAGTATTTTTAAGTTTCCAATTGCGTTTGCCGCCAGAGCTTTCGCGCTATAGCAGTTCCTATTCGCTCGCCTTACCGAGCGATGAAAAAATTATGGATGTTATCCGTGAAGAAGCCAAAGTCTGGTCAGACAAACACGGCGGTGCGCGTGTAAAAACGGATAACGTCACGCTCAAAAAATTAATGAATAATTTACAAGGTTTAAGTGTGAGCGATGTTCGTCGCTTAGTGCGCATGGCCATTTGGAGCGACGGCGAATTGTCAGAAGTGGACGTGCACGATATTAACAAAGCGAAATTTGCCTTGTTGGATATGGAAGGTGTAATGAGTTTTGAAGCCAACGTAAAAGACTTCTCGCAAGTGGGCGGTTTACATAATTTAAAGCGCTGGTTAATTACTCGTCGCGATGCCTTTATCACCGAAGATAGCAAGCTCGATATGCCCAAAGGTATTTTATTATTGGGTGTGCAGGGCGGCGGCAAAAGTTTGGCGGCTAAAGCGGTAGCCGGTTTATGGGGCTTGGCGCTGTTACGTTTAGATATAGGTGCGCTCTACAATAAATTTCACGGTGAAACCGAACGCAATTTACGCGAGGCTTTAAAACTGGCGGATGCTATGTCGCCCTGCGTTATTTGGTTGGATGAAATTGAAAAAGGCATGGCGCAAGATGGCAACGACAACGGCGTATCTCAACGATTGTTGGGCACACTATTAACATGGATGGCCGAACGAAAAACCAAAGTCTTTATCGTGGCGACTAGTAATGATATTACTAAGCTACCGCCTGAACTCATTCGCAAAGGCCGTTTAGATGAAATATTTTTTGTGGATTTACCCGATGTTGAAGTACGCAAAGATATTTTTATTATTCATATCAATAAACGCAATATGGTCGCCAGCGAATTTGATGTAAGAAAACTCGCCAATGCCACTAACGGTTTCTCCGGTTCAGAAATAGAGCAGGCTATAGTCGCTGCAATGTACACTGCAGCCGCCAATGCACACAAATTAACAACCGATATTCTGATGCAAGAAATCCTCAATAACAGCCCGCTCTCGGTGGTTATGGCAGAGCAGATTGCGCAGTTGAGAGTGTGGGCGGCGGATAGAACGATACCGGCTTAATTTTCATTCTTATGGGTAGATATAATAAGCATGGGGCTTTATACAAAAGCGTTGTTCGCATCGCGTTCAATGGGTTAAGTAAGGACAAAATCTGCTGGGATAAGCATAACTGAGGTACTGAAGATGCACGTAATGTGAGTGATCTGTAAGGATTTTATTCTCAGTTAGTGGCACCTATCTACTAAAGTGCTAACATGCACATCTATTTTTCAGAGCACGCTCGTGCACCACAATAAAAAGGGGTATTCCTGTGTCAAAACAATTAATGATTTACGACAATATTCAGCCTTTGTCTGAAAAGCACGCTAAATGGTCAGTGGGTGTTGAGAACCACGAATTTACCCGCCACCTAAATTCTGCCCCCTTGCTGGCTACTGAAATTGCGTTTGCTGCCTCTGAGTTCCCTGTGATCTTCTCTGCGACCGCTAATGAAGGTGAGTATATTCCTCTGGCGGTACTTGGCTTAAAAGATGGCCAAAATCTATTGTTGAATGACAAGAATGTGCTATCTACCCGCTATGTACCAGCATTCGTGCGTCGCTATCCTTTTGTGTTGGGTGGCAGTAAAGATTCAGACATGATGGCGTTGTGTATAGACGAAGGCAGCAAATGCTTTTCTCAAGATGGCAGCAAGGGCTCACGCTTGTTCCAAGATGATGGTTCTCACTCAGATTTCTTGAAAGATGTAGTCGAGTTTTTGAAGGACTATCAATTCCGCGCTGAGATGACTCGTAACTTTACTAAAAAATTGCACGATCTTGATTTGCTGGAGCCTATGTCAGCTAATATTTCTTTCAAAAATAAAGAAGATGCCAATATCAATTTGAGTGGGTTCTTTGTTATTAAACGTGAAAAGCTAAAGGCAATTAGCGATGCAGATGCCTTGGATCTATTCAAGAAAGATGGTTTGGAGTTAATTTACGCTCACATTCAATCGCTTTCAAACTTCAACCGTTTGATTGATATTATGTCTGCCAAGTTGGCTGCTGAATAAGCTCCCAATTACTGAGTGTAAAAAGTACTGGATGTAAAAAGCCGGAATTTCGCAAGAGATTCCGGCTTTTTTATGGGCGCTTGTAAGTGCCCTACCTATGAGTGTCCACTCATAAATACCTAGAGCTGCCTATTGCAGTGTTCTTTGGCGAGCAGTAATTTGTTTCACTTTACGCTCAGCACTATTAAATGCATCGCGAACGGCAAGATGAATAGACTCATTGTCCTGAGTGACAGCAATTGGATGCCCTTTAATATCAATTTCAATGGACGCGCGAAATTGTTTGCCTTTCTGTTTGTGGTTGTGGGGGGTGTCGAGTACAACACGGCTGTGAATAATCTGGTCTGAATAACGGTTTAATTTTTCAAGTTTTTTTGAAATAACTTCATTGAGTGAAGCAGAGTATTCCATATCACGGTAGAGAACATCGACAGCAGATTTCATCATAAAGCTCCTTAACGTTTATGTTAGAGGGCAGATTCAACTTTCAGGTTTCTGCTTTCAGGCTTTTGGCAGTTTGGAGAAAATCCATGAAAATCCCCGACCCTCAGTTTTAATATTGGCTCTTTAAGTCTAAATATCAAGGCGAAAGTTACTTATCTTAATAACATTTTAATCTCTAGAAAGTTCTTTAAGTTATTTAGGGAATAAACCCAGCGCGTAAAATCATGGCGCTAAAATGGTGTCGTGTGAATGCTTATGGTGCGCTTGTGGTGGGAATGTTATGTGGTAGCTGTTTTTGGAACTGTACCTTTCGTAGGCGCGGTTTAGACATGATTTTCGGTGTTAAAAATAAATTCACAAAATAATTTGTATTTTTCTCTTGAAATATTATTGTGCGGCTACATATCTGTTTCGTAGCCGCTCATTAGAGGGTTGCACATAAACTTAACGACTTGATCACTAGGATAAGTCAATTTTCATATTGCTCATATTTGAGGATATTTGTATGCGTAACTTCGATTTTTCTCCACTATACCGTTCTGCAATTGGCTTTGATCGTATGGCCAACATTCTTGACAATTTACATCGTGCTGAGCAAAACCAGCCAACTTATCCCCCTTACAATATTGAATTAACCGGTGAAGATAAATATCGCATTACTATGGCGGTTGCAGGCTTTGATCGCACTGAAATTAATATTGAAGTTAACCAGAATTATTTAACCGTTTCAGCTAATAAAGGTGCTGATGAGCAAGCACGTACTTATTTGCATCAAGGTATTGCTGCGCGCAGTTTTGAACGTCGTTTTCAATTAGCGGATCACGTACAAGTACAGTCGGCCAATTACGAAAACGGGTTATTGCATGTGGATTTGCAGCGTATTATTCCCGACGCTATGAAGCCGCGCACTATTCCAATTGGTAATGGTATCGCGCAAGATAAATTAACCCATGTAACACCGTCAGTTGCAGCTAATACAGAAAATGCTGCAAATACAGTAGCGGCTTAAGCTCTAATGATTTGTTAAAAATACCCTCGCACATATTTCTGTGCGGGGTTTTTATTTAAAGTAGAGAGGGTTTAGATGGTGCTAAATAGTTTCGCGCGAACTGTTTCGCGATAGGCTGTTGGTGTGGCAGCCATATGCTTTTTAAATAATGTGGTAAAAAACCCCGTGTCCTGATAGCCCACTTTATCTACTATTTCATTAATTGATAGATTGCTTGTCTTTAATAAATCTTTAGCGATGTTGATTCGCACTTCTTGTAAAAAATCCAAAGGTGAAATGCCCAGTGCTGCTTTGAAGCGGCGATTGAGTGTGCGTGTACTCATGCCGAATTTTTCCCCGAGCTGCGGCATCAAAATTTCGCGATGATAATTATCCTGTAACCAAATTTGGATTTGAGTAATGTCTTCATCGGGATGGCTATTATGCTCCTGCTCAAAAAAACCGCTTGCTTCATAGGCGCGGCGAATTTCATGAGAGAAGTGTCGTTCTACATGATTCGCAATTTCTTTTCCAAACAATCTTTGAATAAAGTGTACGGTTAAATCTGCCAGAGAATTTACGCTTGCGGCGCAATAAAGATTGCCTGCTTGGGTAATAAAATATTGGCGTTTGAGTTGTACCAGCGGATAGTCTTTTTGAAATTGATCGAAGTAGTGCCAATGGGTTGTCGCTGCCTTTCCATCCAACAATCCCGCTTCTGCCAAAAAGCAGCATCCGGTTCCTACCGCGCTAATAAGTGCACCATTTTGGTATTCCTGCTTTAGCCAATTCAGTAGCAGTTCGCTCTTTTTGATGAGTGGGCGTGGGTTGCGCCAGAGGCCGGGAATATAAATGATTTGGTTGTCGCCAAGGTCTGTGAGTGCCGCATCAGGTTGCCAGCACAAACCTGAGCGGGTGAGAACTGGCTCACCCGTTAGGCTGGCGGTGTGAATCTTAATGGGCGGAGGGTTTTGTGCGGCACCAGCTTTTTTTTGTGCCCGTGTAGCTGCGCTTTGGGCCGCCAGTAGCATTTCAGCGGGCAGGGTGGCGCTGGTGGCGAGCATGTTTTCCAGTAAAACAAAAGTGATATTGGTGGTTTGCATGGTGATATCTGATGGCTACAGGTTACAAGCACCGCTTTATGATTCGAAACCCTAGAGTCATGGATGACAACAGGGAACTACAAGGATGTATCTATGCGTTTTCGAATCATAATCGGTGCTTGTTTGTGGTGGTTGTATTCTTGATGTAAATACGAGGCGGCCAAAATACCACTAATAATGGCTAAAACAACAATGACTTTACATTGGCATCTTAATAAACTGTTTGTATTGATCTTATTGTGTAGAGGTTTGTTAGATGTCGCATTTACCTATCATTGTTGGTTTTGGAGGATTTAGCGCTGCTGGTCGCAGTTCTGGTCACCACGCTTATCGCCGTTTGGTGATTGAAAGTTTGCCTGTGCAAGAGCGTCAAGAGACGCTCGCGGGTTTGGCGGTCATGATGGGCTTGGTGAAATACGAAAACGACCAATATCAAAATGAAGCGGGTGAGGCCTTGAGCCTTGCTCAAATTGAATCTGAGTATGGCGCTGCCATTTTAGATGGCACCTTAATTCGTCGTATCGAAAAAACCTATTTTGACGTAGATGCTGCCCACTGGCAGAAGAATGCTGTGCTAGGTGCAGGCGATGAGCCGCTGGTGTTTGATATGCGCCGCCGAGACTTGCCAGAACCTGTGCCTGCTGGTTGGCAAATTAAAGATCTTGATGATGACCGCGTACAAGTAAGTGCACCCAATGGTCTTGAAGTTAAGTTTGATAGCTATCGTGAGCTGCCGGTTAAGTCTGCGGGTCAATTGCCGCGCGGCTTTAATCCCGGCGCTCTTTACAACTCCCATTACCATCCTCGCGCACTGCAATTGGCGGTAATTGGTGCTTCGGATGCTGTGCAGTCCATTGGTATCGAATGGCAAACCATTATGGATGCGGTTAATCCCGATCAAATTGGGGTCTATGCCAGCAACGTAATGAGCCAAATGGATGAAAATGGTTTTGGTGGTTTGCTGCAGTCGCGTTTGAAAGGCGGTCGCGTGAGCACTAAGCAGTGTCCGCTGGGCTTGAACACCATGCCTGCCGATTTTGTAAATGCCTATATTCTGGGTAGTGTTGGTCATACAGGTGCCATCGTCGGGGCCTGCGCTTCCTTCTTATACAACCTGCGTGCAGCCGTAGAGGATATTGTTTCGGGCAAGTGCCGTGTCGCAGTTGTCGGCAATGCTGAGGCGCCAATTCTTCCAGAGATCATCGACGGCTACGCCACTATGGGCGCGCTCGCCAGCGAAGATAAGCTTAAAAAGTTAGACAATGCCGAGGTTGCTGATCCCCGTCGCACAAGTCGTCCGTTTGGTGAAAATGCCGGTTTTACTATGGCAGAAGCAAGTCAATACATTGTGTTGATGGACGATGCCTTGGTGATTGAGCTGGGAGCCGATATCCATGGCGCTGTGAGCGATGTGTTTATCAATGCCGATGGTTTCAAAAAATCTATCTCAGCCCCAGGTCCCGGCAACTACATCACCATGGCCAAGGCCGTAGCGGCTGCGCGTGCTTTAGTGGGTGATGAGGCTGTGCGTGAGCGCTCCATGATTCAAGCGCACGGTTCAAGTACTCCGCAAAACCGCGTGACCGAATCGCAGATTTTTGATCAGGTAGCGCAAACCTTTGGCATCACTAATTGGCCTGTTTCAGCCGTTAAGGCATACGTAGGGCATTCCTTGTCTGCAGCGAGCGGTGAGCAGTTGGTGTCTACCTTGGGTATCTTTAAATACGGTTTGATTCCCGGTATTAAAACTATCGATAAGGTTGCAGATGATGTTTTTGCAGAGCGCCTGAGTATTTCTATTACCGATGTTGACCGTAAAAACTCACCTATAGATGTCGCCTTCCTTAATTCCAAAGGCTTCGGTGGCAATAACGCCACGGCAAACGTTTTAGCGCCACACGTGGTTGAGGCTATGTTGTTGCGTCGTTACGGCGCTGAGGCGGTTGCGTCTTATGGTGAGCGTCGCCAAGGGTCGGTCGCGAAAGCGAATAGTTACGATCAACAAGCGCTTACTGGCAATTTCGATACTATTTATCACTTCGGTAAAAATCTCATCGACGAGAGCCAAATCACTATCAGTCAGTCGCAAGTTACCCTGCCGGGCTTTGCGCACTCAATAGATTTGGCAGTTAACAATCGGTTTTCCGACATGACTGACTAGATCTTGTGGTTTATGGGCTAAACAAGTCTATACAAACCTATCTGTTTCACATAGAATGCCGCGCCTTTCGCACACCTTTGTGTGCGAGTAAACGCTTTCGCACTTGTGCATTTAAAGAAAGTTAACTGAGATCGCATCAGCGCTCTCCCTAAGTAAACACAGGAAGAAGACCTCAATGGTAACTATTCGTCTGTCACGTGGTGGTTCTAAATCACGTCCATTTTATCATTTGACCGTAACTAACAGCCGCAGCGCGCGTAATGGCCGTTTCCTTGAGCGCATTGGTTTTTTCAACCCAGTAGCTCGTGGTCAAGAAGAAAAAATTCGTGTTGATGCTGATCGTTTGGCATATTGGGTTGGTCAAGGCGCGCAATTGAGCGATCGCGTTGCAACTATCGTTAAAGAAAGCCAAAAAGCTGCCTAAGTGAATCTGACGCCTAATGTCTACAAACTCTAATTTAGTTAATGTTGGGCGTATCACAGCGGTTTTTGGTATTAAAGGATGGGTGAAAGTCCATTCTTATACATCGCCAGCTGAGAACCTTTTTGAGTATCACCCTTGGTGGCTAAAGACCGCCCACGGTGTCAAAAAAGTCGAAATTGACGAAGCAAGACCTCACGGTGACGCATTTGTTGCGCATATTGTTGGAGTGGATGATCGCGATTTAGCGCTGACCTTCACTGCCGTTGATATCGCCATCGAGCGCGATCAAATTCCAGAGTTAGACGACGGTGAGTATTACTGGAGTCAGCTTGAGGGTTTGGCGGTGTACACACAATTCTCTGGCACGCGTCAGCGTCTAGGTGTTGTGTCAAAACTGTTTGAAACAGGTGCTAACGATGTTTTGGTTGTGGTCGGCGATGCCGAATCTATCGACCAGAAAGAGCGTTTAGTGCCTTATGTTCCTGAGCAATTTGTACTCTCTGTAGATTTAACTGCAGGCGAGATGCTGGTTGACTGGGACCCAGAGTTTTAACTTTGGGTGTTTAAATAAATAGAATCCTGAGTTTTAAATCAGAGATTTTAAAAACATTGAGGGTATGTGGTGGATAATCAACCACAAAGTGAGTCGCCGTTAAAAGTAGCGGTAATCTCGATTTTCCCCGATATGTTTGGCGCTATCGCCAACTTTGGCATTACCAGCCGCGCGCTCAAGCAAGGTTTGGTGGAGTTGAAAACCATCACTCCGCGAGATTTTGCTTATGATCGCCATTCAACGGTTGATGATCGCCCCTTCGGCGGTGGTCCCGGCATGGTGATGATGGTTCAGCCTTTGCGCGATGCGATTGCAGAAGCCAAAGTCTGGGCGGGTAGTGAAGCCAAAGTGATTTACCTGTCGCCACAGGGTAGAACGCTGGATCAAGCAGGTGTTGTGCAGCTTTCGGGCTACAACAATATGATTTTGATCGCAGGGCGCTACGAAGGCATAGACGAACGCTTGCTGGATACGGTTATCGATGAAGAATGGTCTATCGGTGACTATGTGTTAAGCGGCGGCGAGTTGCCGGCGATGGTGTTGATAGATGCAGTAACACGGTTAATTCCGGGTGCTTTAGGGCACGCACTATCGGCAGAGCAAGATTCGTTTACGGCGGGCCTGTTAGATTGCCCGCACTATACTCGGCCAGAAGAATTTGAAGGCATGAGGGTTCCAGAGGTTTTAATGTCTGGTAACCATGAACTGATTCGGCGTTGGCGATTAAAGCAATCGTTAGGGCGAACATGGCTGAGAAGGCCAGATTTATTGCAAGCAATAAACTTAACCGAGGAGCAGCAGAAGCTGTTGACGGATTTTCGTCGGGACCTTGATAACGACACACTCTAGCTGTGAAGCTATAGACTCTTAGGAGAATATCAATGACTAACAAAATTATTCAGGCTCTTGAAGCTGAGCAACTGAAAGCTAACGTGACTGAATTTTCACCAGGCGATACCGTTGTAGTTCAAGTAATCGTTAAAGAAGGCGACCGCGTTCGTTCACAAGCATTCGAAGGCGTTGTAATCGCTATTCGTAGCCGTGGTTTGAACTCTGCCTTCACCGTGCGTAAAATTTCTCACGGTGTAGGTGTTGAGCGTACTTTCCAAACTCACTCGCGCCAAATTGAGAGCATTACTCTCAAGCGTCGTGGTGATGTTCGTCAAGCTAAGCTTTACTACCTGCGCGACCTTACTGGTAAGGCTGCACGTATTAAAGAAAAATTGGTTTAAGAACAGCGCGGCTAAGTTTCTTAGCTTGTTGTTTGCCGCAAAAGCCAGAGCAGGAAACTGCTCTGGCTTTTTGCTTTCTGGTAAAGTCGAATTTTTTCTGGGATGTCTTTAGTGGAAATCAGTAACGATTTAGCCCAGCCGATTTCAGCGCAAGAAGAGGGTGTCATTTCTCTCTATATTGATGCTATCTGGATGGAGAAAGGCTTAAGCAAAAACTCGCTGGATTCCTATCGCACCGATTTAACCTTGTTCGCGCAATGGCTTCAGGAGCAAGGTAAAAATTTACTGGATGTTGACTCTGGCACCTTGCAAAGCTATTTGGCGCAACGTCTCGATAAAAAATTATCAAGCCGCTCCAGCGCGCGTTTCCTTTCCTGTGTTCGCGGCTTTTATCGCCACCAATTGCGTGAAGGCGTGATTCAAGAGAATCCGCTCGCATTGATCGAAAGCCCTAAATTACCGCGCTCATTACCGAAATCTTTAACGGAATTGGATGTCGAAAACTTGCTAGATGCTCCTGATCTAGAAGACCCCATCGGCCTACGTGACCGCACTATGTTAGAAGTACTTTACGCGTGCGGTTTGCGGGTAACGGAATTAGTGACCTTAACGATGCCGCAAATCAACCTGCGCCAGAATGTGATTCGGGTAATGGGGAAGGGCAGTAAAGAGCGATTGATTCCTATGGGTGAAGAGGCATCGGCGTGGCTAGAAAGATATTTTCGCGAAGCGAGACCTTTTTTGCTGAATAATATGCCCAATGAAGTAGTATTCCCCAGTTCGCGCGCTCAGCTAATGACACGACAAACCTTTTGGCATCGCATCAAGCATT
This sequence comes from Gammaproteobacteria bacterium, assembly GCA_005801205.1. Lineage (GTDB taxonomy): Bacteria > Pseudomonadota > Gammaproteobacteria > Pseudomonadales > Cellvibrionaceae > Cellvibrio. The sequence goes on along the minus strand of SYDJ01000129.1, from coordinate 4,384 downwards.
GGGCTACAGTAGCGGGTATTGAAAAGCCGCTATCGCCGCATACGCTAAGGCATGCGTTTGCAACCCATCTGTTAAATCACGGAGCCGATTTACGCGTGGTGCAACTTTTGTTGGGGCACAGTGATTTATCGACCACACAGATTTATACCCATATCGCCCGTACGCGGATGAAAACACAGCACGCCATGCATCACCCGCGTGGTTAATTGATTTGCAGTTTATTAAACGATATTTCTGGAGTTTACGATGATAAAAAAACGCCTACCGACCTGGCTTGGTCTATTTGCACTGTGCTGTGTAAGCGCAAGTTATGCAGCAGACACCGCTCCCTTGCCAGCGGGCAGCTTAATTAAGCGCCTAACTCCTGAGGCAACTATCACTGCCAAGTTGGCGCAGGCATTCCCTCAATACCCCATTACCGCAGTGCGCCCATCGCCTATAGAAGGTCTTTACCTTGTGAAAATTGGCGGTAGCGATGTATTGGTGACAGCGGATGGCAGCAAATTTATTCAAGGTGAGATTTTCAATTTAACGCCGGGTGGTATATCCAAGTGGGAAGATCCAGCAATGGTTGCTGAGCGCAAGAAATTGCTGGCAGCAGTGAACCCAAAAGAATCAATCAATTTTACAGCCACGGGTAAAACCAAGGCAGTGGTCTATGTATTTACGGATGTGGATTGTGGTTACTGCCGTAAGCTCAATAGCGAGATGGCTGAGTACAATAAATTGGGGATTGAAATCCGTTACTTAGCATTTCCTCGCGCAGGTATTCCCAGTCCATCGGCGGATAAGTTAATCACTGCTTGGTGTTCAAAAGACAAGCAAGCTGTTTTGACCAAGGTGAAAGAGGGGCACGATGTTCCTAACATCACTTGTAACAACCCAATTGCAGCTCAATTTGACCTAGGTGGTCGTATTGGTGTCAATGCAACTCCCGCGCTTTGGATGCCAAATGGTGAAATAAAATTAGGCTATTTGCCGCCGCAACAGCTGGCAAAAGCCCTAGGTATTTTGTAAGGTATTTTGTAATTTTCATTTTTCTTTAGAAGTTCGCTTTTCCACAGGGCTGGCGCATTGACAGCCCTGTATTCCCTGAGTATGGTGGCCGTCTTTTTATTGACCATAGCCTTCTAGAGGGCTGTCTGGCGCACACTTTAATTGTTTTATCCTCAGGGGAATCCACTTGAAATCAGTCAATTCTGCTCGCACCGTCAGTGTCGGCATCTGCGGTCTTGGAACCGTGGCTAGCGGCACCGTAAACATACTTACTCGCAACAAGAGCCTGATTGATGCTCGTTCCGGCTGTAATGTATCGATTATTCAAATTGGTGCGCGCCGCGATAACCCTAAAGTAGATACCTCTGCCTACAACGTAACCCGCGATATTTTTGATGTGGTGAATAATCCTGCTGTGGATATCGTTGTGGAGTTGATTGGCGGCACCACTGTCGCTAAAGATTTGGTAATGACCGCTATCGCCAACGGCAAACACATTGTCACGGCAAACAAAGCCTTGATTGCGCACCACGGCGACGAAATTTTTGCTGCCGCTAAAGCGAAAGGCGTCACTGTTGCGTTTGAAGCAGCTGTTGCGGGTGGCATCCCAATTATCAAATCAATCCGCGAGGGTTTGGCTGCCAATAACATTGAATGGTTGGCGGGCATTATTAACGGTACGACTAACTTCATTCTGACTGAGATGCGCGATAAAGGCCGCACCTTTGAAGATGTACTGAAAGAAGCGCAAGAGTTGGGGTATGCCGAAGCTGATCCTACTTTCGACGTAGAAGGCATAGACGCGGCGCACAAGCTGGTGATTTTGGCCTCCTTGGCGTTTGGTATTCCACTCGATGTGAAAAAAGTATTCACCGAAGGCATCACCAAAATTTCCACCGAAGATGTGAATTACGCTGGAGAACTTGGCTATCGCATTAAGCATTTAGGTATAGCGCGTCGCTCAGCGGGCGGCATTGAATTACATGTAAACCCAACTTTGATTCCAGAGAAGCGTTTAATTGCCAATGTTGACGGCGTAATGAATGCTGTCTTGGTGAAAGGCGATGCAGTTGGCCCAACGCTTTATTACGGTGCTGGTGCTGGCGCTGAACCTACTGGTTCGTCTGTAGTGGGAGATATTGTGGATGTTGCGCGTACTCTACTTGCTGATCCGGCACATCGTGTACCTTACCTCGGTTTCCAAGATGAGTTTGTAACTGAACAAAAACATTTGCCAATTGAAGACATTGAAACTGCCTATTACTTGCGCATGCAAGCTTTGGATAAGCCAGGAGTGCTGTCGAAAGTAGCCACAATTTTGAGTGACTCTGGTATCAGTATTGAAGCGCTGATTCAAAAAGAAGCCAAAGATGGCGAATCAACAGTGCCTTTGATTTTACTGACCAATCGCGTGCAAGAAAAGAAAATGACGGCGGCGATTGTAAAAATCGAATCACTGGATTCTATTTCTGCACCGGTAATGCGTATTCGTGTTGAATCGCTTAAATAATTTAATATTGCTCTTTTGATTCCTCCCTTAGAAAAAGGGAGGTGAAGAGGGATTTAAAAACTAAAATCCCCCTAGCCCCCTTTTTCTAAGGGGGAACATTAAAAAAGATACAGAAAAATTTACAGAAAGGTTAATTATCGTGAAATACATCAGCACTCGCGGCCTAGCGCCCGCGCTCTCTTTTGAAGAAGTTGTTTTAACGGGTTTGGCTCCCGATGGCGGTTTGTATGTGCCAGAAACTTTGCCAACCTTTTCAAAAGAAGAAATTGCCTCTTGGGCTGGGTTGTCTTATCAAGATTTGGCATTCAATGTGATGAAGCCATTTGTAGCAGGCGCAATTAGCGACGAAGACTTCAAAAAAATTATTGCCGATGCTTACGCAACATTCCGCCATGATGCCATTGCACCTTTAGTGCAAACCGCACACAACGAATGGATTTTGGAATTATTCCAAGGCCCAACCTTGGCATTCAAAGATTTCGCCTTGCAATTTTTAGGTCACTTGCTCGATCACTTGTTGAAAAAGCGCAACCAAAAAGTGGTGGTCATGGGCGCGACTTCTGGCGATACAGGTTCCGCTGCCATTGAAGGTTGCCGCCGTTGCGACAATATCGATATTTTTATTATGCACCCGAACAATCGTGTGTCGGATGTTCAACGTCGTCAAATGACGACAGTGCTTGCGCCAAACGTGTTTAACATCGCACTCGAAGGTAACTTCGATGATTGCCAAAACATGGTTAAAGCAAGTTTTGGTGATCAATCTTTCTTGCCAGAAGGCCGTCAACTAGTTGCAGTAAACTCCATTAACTGGGCGCGCATCATGGCGCAAATCGTTTACTACTTCTACGCAGGTTTGGCGTTAGGTGCACCGCATCGCCCCATCGCATTCTCAGTTCCTACTGGAAACTTTGGCGATATTTTCGCGGGTTACTTGGCGAAGAAAATGGGCTTGCCGATTGATCAATTGGTGATTGCCACTAACAGCAACGATATTTTGCACCGTTGCATTAGCAGTAACGATCACAGCAAAAATCAATTGCAACACACCTTGTCGCCAAGTATGGACATCATGGTGTCGAGCAACTTCGAACGCATGTTGTTTGATTTGTACGACCGCGATGGCAGTGCAATTCGTCAGCTGATGGAAGATTTTAAATCAGGCAGCATGGTGCTAAAAGAATCTGCATTGTCGCGCGCACGTGAATTGTTCACAAGCCACGGAGTTGCTGATGATGTAACGATTGATGTAATTCGCAGCGTATTTGAAAACACGGAATACTTGCTCGACCCACACACAGCTATTGGTGTAGAAGCTGCGCGCAAAACTCGCCGCCGTCACGACATTCCCATGGTGTGCTTGGCAACGGCGCATCCTGCCAAGTTCCCAGAAGCTGTACGTAAAGCAGGGCAGAGTGAAGATCCAGCTTTGCCGCATCATATGAAAGATTTGTTTGAACGCGAAGAGCGTTACACTGTGCTGCCGCAAGAAATTGCAAAAGTGCAGCAATTTATTACGGCGAATGTACGTAAGTAATTTAGTGATTTGCGTGTAACGAAACGCCGCATTGGTTAGCGCTAATGCGGCGTTTTTTTTAAAAAAATGGAAAACGCTTCAGAAAATGGCATGTAGATAAGATTAACGCTAGCAGGAAATTGTAGATGGACAAAAAGCACCTTACCGAATCAGACATAATCACCAAGTTCATACTCCCCGCCATTGAGCAAGCAGGCTGGGATTCCATGACCCAACTGCGTCAAGAGGTGAAGCTGCGCGATGGCAAGGTGATTGTGCGCGGCAACATGGGTGTACGCAAAACCGTTAAGTCTGCCGATATCGTCCTTTACCACAAACCCAACCTGCCGCTGGCGGTGATT
>SYDJ01000128.1 GCA_005801205.1 Gammaproteobacteria bacterium | reverse complement strand
TTTCTAAGTTGAAAAAAACATTTATCGAATTCTTACACAACTTGCCGTTTTACGGTCTTGCGGTTTTATGTGGTGACGATCCGGTGATTCGCGACATCATGCCCGATATTTCGCGCCCCATGTTGACCTATGGTTTGAATGAAGGTAACGATTTCCGTGCAATTAATGTTAAGCAATCGCAAATGCATTCTGAATTCGATGTGATTCGCCCCGGCTATGAGAAGCCCTTGCATATACGTTTACATATTCCCGGTATTCACAATGTGTTGAATGCTACTGCGGTAATTGCGGTTGCAACTGACGAAGGTTTGAGTGATGAAGCGATTCAACAAGGCTTGGAAAATTTCCAAGGTGTTGGTCGTCGTTTTCAAGTTTACGGTAATTTTCCTGTCGGAACTGGCGAGGCAATGTTGGTTGACGATTACGGTCATCACCCGCGTGAGGTGCAAGCGATTGTTCGCGCAGTTCGCGATGGTTGGCCTGAGCGCCGCTTAGTGATGGTTTACCAGCCGCATAGATACACACGCACTCGTGATTTATACGAAGATTTTGTGGATGTGTTATCCACTGTTGATGCCTTGATTTTGTTGGAGGTCTATAGCGCGGGAGAAGATGCAATTCCCGGTGCAGATAGCCGCCACTTGTGCCGCAGTATTCGCGCGCGCGGAATCATCGAACCGATTTTTGTAGAAACCGTTGATGGTGTGCCAGACGTCATCAAAGATTTAGTGCGCGCGGGTGACATTGTGATTACCCAAGGTGCGGGCAATGTCGGTGTGTTATCGCCGGAATTAGCAAAACGAAATTTGCAGTGAGGTATTGACGTAAATGCAACCCGTAAAATTACCAGTAAGTGATGAATTGAAAAAACAACTTGGCCGCGTTGGCGTCTTGCTGGGTGGAACTTCATCGGAACGCGAAATTTCTTTGCAAAGTGGCGCTGCGGTTGTGGCGGCGCTTGAAGAAGCTGGCATTGAACATGTTGCGATTGATGTGGGTATTAATGCGATTGCGGATATTCAAGTCGCCAAAATTGAACGCGCATTTTTAGCGCTGCATGGTGCAGGCGGAGAAGATGGCCGCATTCAAGCGGTGCTTGAATATTTGAATATCCCTTTCACCGGTAGCGGAGTGCAGGCATCGGCTTTGGCCATGGATAAATTACGTACTAAGCAGCTATGGCGCGGCGTAAATTTATCAACGCCGGATTTTGCCGTATTGAATGCAACAGATGATTGGGAAAAAGTGCTCGCCGATTTAGGTGGCGAAGTTATGGTTAAGCCTGCCCATGAAGGTTCAAGTATTGGTATGGCGCGTGTAAAAACGGCGCAAGAGTTGGCTGACGCTTTTCAACATGCCGCGAAATATGATGGCAGTGTTATCGCCGAGCGGCTAATTGTTGGCAGCGAATTTACGGTAGCAATTCTGGATGGTGAAGCTTTACCACCCATAAAGCTGGAAACTGATCATACTTTTTACGACTTCAATGCGAAATATATTGCCAATGACACGCGCTACATTTGCCCTTGCGGATTAGATGCAGAAAAAGAAGCTGAACTAAAACAGCTTGCGCTAGCTGCATTTGATGCTGTGGGTTGTGAAGGTTGGGGGCGAGTGGATGTAATGGCCGATCAATCTATGAATTTCTATTTGCTGGAAGTAAACACTTTGCCCGGTATGACAAGCCATAGTTTGGTGCCCATGGCAGCGAAAGCGCGCGGTTTACGTTTTAGTGAATTGGTGTTGACCATTTTGCGTGCTGGTTTGTGATGGACTTTTTTCACTACGCATGAAAAATAAACCGCCTCTCAATAGTCATGGTGATCATCAAGGTATAGATCGCCCGCCCGTTTCCGACAGATTAGTTGGTGCTAATCGCCTGTTTGAACGAGATGTGCTGATGCAAGATGAGCCGCGCCGCGAACCGCGCGTGCGCTCTTCCATCATTGGCGATAAAAAATTAACGGCGCGCGATGCTGTTTCAGTGAAAAAAACAGATGCAAAAAAAGCAGAGGCGAAAGTTGAAGTTCGTAAAGAAAACCGACTTTTGGGTCGCAATGCAGCGCCAAGCAAAAATTCAGAGACTGAAAAAAGTAGTCGCGTAGCTTTTGATGACCCCATTTTGCCGCGCACAGATTCCAATTTGCGCAGAGAACGAGGTTACAACAAGGTTTCGCCACAGGGCGGCAGCGGTAAAGCATCCACATCTAACAAAATGAGTGCGGTAGATGAGGTTAGGGCTAAGGTTTCGCGCAAAATTATTTATCGTAGTTTGGGGTTATTCTTGCTCTTGTCTTCGTTTGCGGGCATTGCGTATTTTGCCACCGAACCTGTAACGCGATTGTTGGAGCGGCCTCTAAAAAGTGTTGCGGTAGAGGGGCAGTTTCAGTTCTTACCGAAAGATCGAGCAATGGAGTTAATTGAAAAAGAAATCGACGGTGATTTTTTGCAGTTAAATTTAGGGCGATTGAAAAGTGAGCTCGAGCAAGACCCTTGGGTAGATCATGTTTATTTGAGTCGTCGCTGGCCAGATACGCTTGTAGTGAAAATTGCCGAGCAAACGCCTATTGCAAGATGGGATGCAAATGGGTTTTTAAATCAGCGCGGCGAAATCATCCGCGTAACTGAAACAGATAAGCTTTTAGGTCTTCCATGGCTGCAGGGAAATGAAATAAATGCGCGTGAAATTATGCAGCAATATCAAGATTTATCGACGCTCTTAAGGTCGCGTGGACTCGAAATAGTGGCATTAAAGTGCGATAACAAAAAATCTTGGCGATTAACACTAAAAAATGATAAAGAAATCGCAATTGGACGTGAAGAAGTGATGGAAAAATTGCGTAGATTTGTTACTGTATACGATAAATTTTTAAGCAGTGTTTGGGGCGATGTTAAAACGATAGATGTAAGGTATTCCAACGGTGTTTCAGTGCAGTGGATGCCTGATTCTGAGATGGCAAAAAAGTACCTGAAGTCTGAAATAAACATCATCACAAAATAATTTACTGAAGTGGCTGCGGTATAAAAATAAAAAGTGGTCTTCCAACTTGAAGATCGGATGAATGAGGTTGACCTAATGGCAAGTAGTAGTGACAACAAAATGATCGTAGGCCTGGATATTGGAACATCCAAGGTTGTTGCTATCGTTGGCGCTATTACGCCTGAAGGTATTTTAGAAATCGCAGGTATTGGCTCACATCGTTCAACGGGTTTAAAAAAAGGCGTGGTAGTAAATATCGAATCGACGGTGCTGTCGATTCAACGCGCGGTTGAAGAAGCCGAGTTGATGGCCGGTTGCCAAATTCATTCTGTTTACGCGGGTATCGCAGGCAGCCATATTCGCAGTTTGAATTCTCACGGTATTGTGGCAATTCGTGACCGCGAAGTTTTCCCGCAGGATTTAGAGCGTGTGATTGATGCCGCGCAAGCTGTTGCGATTCCTGCTGATCAAAAAATACTCCATATTTTGCCGCAAGAGTTTTTGATCGACGACCAAGATGGTGTGAAAGAACCACTAGGTATGTCGGGTGTGCGCCTTGAAGCCAAAGTACATTTGGTTACTTGTGCGGTAAACGCAGCGCAAAACATCGAAAAATGTATTCGTCGCTGCGGTCTAGAAGTTGAAGATATTATTTTAGAGCAGTTGGCCTCGAGCTATGCCGTGCTGACCGACGATGAAAAAGAATTAGGTGTATGCGTTGTTGATATCGGCGGCGGCACCACGGACATCGCCATTTTTAAAGACGGCGCTATTCGTCACACAGGTGTTATCCCCATTGCGGGCGACCAAGTGACTAACGATATTGCCATGGCATTGCGCACACCAACGCCCAATGCTGAAGAAATCAAAATTAAATATGCCTGCGCGCTGGCAAAATTAACCAGCCCAGATGAAACCATTAAGGTGCCGAGTGTAGGTGATCGTCAACCACGCGATTTGTCTCGCCAAGCGCTGGCTGAAGTTGTTGAACCGCGTTACGACGAATTATTTACCTTGGTGCAATCAGAATTGCGCCGCAGTGGTTACGAAGATTTAATTGCCGCTGGCATTGTGTTGACTGGCGGCACTTCCAAAATGGAAGGGGTGGTGGAGTTGGCAGAAGAAATTTTCCATATGCCGGTGCGTTTAGGCGCGCCACAAAATGTGCGCGGTTTGTCGGATATAGTGAATAACCCTATTTATTCGACAGCGGTAGGCTTATTGATTTATGCAATGAAGCAGCAGCATCAAGACAGCGGCCGCGCGGCACATCATGTAAAAGATACTCAAGGTTCAATTTTCGGAAAGTTGAAAAAGCTGTTTCAAAGCAACTTTTGATAAAAAAGCTTTTTTGAAAAAGTTTATTTTGAAAAGAGCTTAAAGGTGATTTTCCAATGTACTCATTTTTAATATTTAATTTTTTGCAGACTGTTAAGGGAAAGGGGAGTGGCCATGTTTGAATTAGTAGATAGCATTCATCAAAGCGCTGTAATCAAAGTTATTGGTGTGGGCGGTGGTGGCGGTAACGCTGTTAAGCACATGATTGCGAACAAAGTAGATGGCGTAGAATTTATTTGCGCCAATACTGACGCGCAAGCACTGAAAGACATTGATGCACGCACAGTATTACAACTCGGCAGCACCATGACTAAAGGTCTGGGTGCTGGTGCGAACCCAGAAGTTGGCCGTCAGGCTGCTATGGAAGATCGCGAACGTATCGCAGAAGTATTGCGCGGTGCAGATATGGTGTTCATCGCTGCAGGTATGGGTGGTGGTACAGGTACCGGCGGTGCGCCAGTAATTGCGGAAGTTGCGCGCGAACTAGGTATTTTGACCGTTGCAGTAGTAACCAAGCCATTCCCATTCGAAGGTCGCAAGCGTATGGCAATTGCCGATGCGGGCATCAAGGAATTGGGCGAGCGTGTTGATTCTTTAATCACCATTCCAAACGAAAAACTCTTGTCTGTATTGGGCAAACAAACATCATTGTTGGATGCTTTCAAAGCAGCTAACAACGTATTGCTTGGCGCGGTTCAAGGTATTGCGGATCTCATTATTCGCCCGGGTATGGTTAACGTGGATTTCGCTGACGTTCGTACCGTTATGTCTGAAATGGGCTTGGCAATGATGGGTACTGGTCGTGCAAGCGGTGAGAACCGTGCGCGTGAAGCGGCTGAAGCGGCAATCCGCAGCCCATTGTTGGAAGACGTAAACCTACAAGGTGCACGCGGTATTCTGGTCAATATTACGGCCGGTATCGACTTGTCTTTGGGCGAATACTCAGAGGTTGGTAGCATTATCGAAGAGTTCGCATCGGGCGATGCAACTGTCGTGGTAGGTACTGTAATCGACCCAGAAATGACGAATGAATTGCGTGTGACTGTTGTGGCAACTGGCTTAGGTATGGTTGGTCAAGCAGCGGCTCCGGCACCAAAAGAAGTTGCTAAACCTGCGGCAACTAAAGTAGTGATAGACAATACTCGCCGCAGTTCGGGTCAAATCGACTACAGCGCGTTGGATCGCCCAGCGCATTTGCGTGCAAACGCATCTTCGCATGCCGTAGCGGCAGCGCCTTTGGCTGATAAAGATTTGGAATATCTTGATATTCCAGCGTTTTTGCGTCGCCAGGCGGATTAGTTTTAAGCTTTAACTTTTAAGTTTGGCTATGAGCACGATTGCGTCACTTAACTGGCCTGCTTTTGCTCCTATGGTACTATGGCCCCACAAAATCTGATGGCTTGGCTCTGATGGCTGGGCTAGGCCGTCAGGGTTTGTTCAGAATACTCAGGTAGTATTCCCAGAAGTCTGCGCTTCCCGCTGCTTGGGTATTTTGAACACGCTTTAGTTTTTTAAAGGGCTATGCATCCATGATTAAACAACTATGATCAAACAACGAACACTCAAAAACACTATTCGTGCAACAGGTGTTGGCCTTCATACTGGTCAAAAAATCTATTTGACTCTCCATCCTGCTGATATTGATACCGGCATCATTTTCCGCCGTGTCGATTTAAATCCCCCGGTCGAAATTAAAGCAACTGCTCATAATGTGGGTGAAACTACCTTGTCCACCTGCCTTATTGCGGGCGATGTACGTGTCTCAACCGTAGAGCACATACTTTCTGCTATGGCTGGCTTAGGTATTGATAATGCCGTGGTAGAACTTGATGCACCTGAAGTTCCTATTATGGATGGCAGTGCAGGTCCTTTTGTATTTCTGCTCCAGTCTGCGGGAATTCAAGAGCAACCGGCGTATAAGAAGTTCGTGCGCGTTCTCAAAGAAGTCACTCTGAACGATGGCGATAAGGTCGCTAGCTTCCTTCCCTTTGATGGTTTTAAGGTTAATTTCTCCATTGCGTTCGATTTGCCCGTTTTTCAAGGCCGCAATTTGGAAACCACCATAGATTTTTCCAGTGGCTCTTTCGTAAAAGACATTAGCCGCGCCCGTACTTTTGGTTTTATGCATGAAATCGAATATCTGCGCTCAAAAGGCTTGGCGCAAGGCGGGAGTATGGATAACGCTATTGTGGTGGATGAGTACCGCATCTTGAACGAAGACGGCTTGCGTTACGAAGATGAATTCGTGAAGCATAAAGTGCTGGATGCTATCGGTGATTTGTATCTGCTCGGCAACAGTTTATTGTGCGAATACCGTGCGCACAAGTCTGGTCACTCATTAAACAATCGCGCTTTGCGTTTGTTGATGGAGCAAAAAGACGCATGGGAATATGTGACTTTTGATGAAGCTTCTGATGTTCCGATTGCCTATTCTCAAGCAGCCTCTGCCGCTTAGTATCCTAAATTGACTTGTTCTCTTTGAGCCGAGCAAGTCAACTTTTGTTGGAAATTACCTCCCTACTATGAGATATTTCGCCTCCGCGTACTAAAAGAGTGCGGGGCTTTCGATTTGTTTCTGCTTAAAAAATCATACAGCTATTATAACTTGCTGATTTTTAAGTAATATTTTTTATGTGCTGCTAGCAAGTCGTTATGAATTAGCGCTTGTTGCCATTACAGTAGAGCTCGGCTCTTTGTGAAAAATCATCGTAAATGAAAATTATCATCGTCAATTCAGATCATGGCCAAACCCGCAGCCTAACCCTTGGTGGTTGGACGCGCGCGTTCCTGTCTGTCTGTTTATTGGGGATCCCAACGGTTGTCGGAGCTTGGGGCTACAATTGGCTGGTTAACTTCGACAAAAAAGATGTTTTTAATGCGGATGCCTTGAGCTGGGGCACAAGCCAAGCAGAACAAAAAGACAAGCTTGAAAAATCTCGCAAACAAAGTGAAGGGCAAGTAGCTGCGCTTACCGCAAAAGTGGCTGAATTGCAGGCGCGATTAGTGCGTTTGGATGCAGTAGGCGAGCGACTAACCAAAGTCGCGAAGTTAGATAAAGGTGAGTTTGATTTTAGCCAGCCTCCCGGTATTGGCGGCCCGTTAAATCGTCTTAACCTAGATGGCGCTGCATCAACAAACTTTATGCTGGCAGTTGATCAGCTATCCCAGCATGTTCAAAATCGTGAGCAGCAATTTAAAGCGCTCGATTCTATTCTTATCTCCCGTAGTTTTGATGTAGAAGCCTTGTTCGATACATTGCCGATAGAAAATGGCTATATGTCATCGACTTTTGGTTATCGCACAGATCCTTTTAATGGTAAGCAAGAATTTCATTCAGGTATGGACTTTACCGCTCCTGCGGGAACCGCTATTACTGCGGTTGCGGCAGGTGTAGTTACCTCATCGTCCTTAACCAATGATTACGGCAATCTCATTGAGATCAACCATGGTGAGAGTTTTGAAACCCGCTATGCGCATAATAAAGTCAATTTGGTAAAAAATGGCGATGTGGTCAAGAAAGGCCAAATCATCGCGCTCGTTGGTTCAACGGGTCGCTCTACTGCGCCTCACGTTCACTTCGAAGTCTATAAAAATGGTCGCGTGGTAGATCCCGCCACCTATCTTCATACCGCCAGCCGCTAACTTTATCCCTTGGGCTTATGCCTCCCTAATTTTTGTCGAGTAATCGTGCTGAGCATTACTTGACACTACTCTTTTTCGTTTTGTAATTGATGGTAAAAAAAATGTTAAACAAGTTGTTGAAGTCTTTGTTTGGTTCAAAAAATGAGCGCGAACTCAAGCGCATGGGTAAAAATGTTGTTCGAATTAATGCGTTAGAGCCTGCAATGCAAGCTTTAAGCGATGAGCAGTTAAAAGCGAAAACACAAGAATTTCGTGATCGTTATCAAAAAGGTGAAACCCTCGATAATTTATTGCCAGAAGCTTTTGCTGTTGTGCGCGAAGCGAGCCGCCGAGTGATGAATATGCGCCACTTCGACGTGCAATTAATTGGTGGTATGAGTTTGCATGAAGGCCGTATCGCTGAGATGCGCACCGGTGAAGGTAAAACGCTGGTATCGACCTTGCCAAGTTATCTTCATGCGTTAGCGGGCAAGGGCGTACATATCGTAACTGTGAACGATTATCTCGCCAGCCGCGATGCGAATTGGATGCGCCCTGTTTATGAATTCTTGGGAATGAGTGTTGGCGTAATTTTGTCTATGCAGCCATCGGATGTGAAACGGCAGGCGTACAACTCCGATATTACTTACGGCACCAACAA
>SYDJ01000127.1 GCA_005801205.1 Gammaproteobacteria bacterium | reverse complement strand
CAGGTACAAGTCTTCCAATCGGTTTTTGGTGTCGGCGAGGTTGATATCGCGTTCAAGCTCGGGGGTGAGTTTTTCTTGCTCAATAATGGATTTCAATATGGCTGCGCGTCGCTCTTCCAATTCGCGCAAGTAGCGTAGGCGCTCCTCCAAATTACGCATTTGAGTGTCGTCCAACCCACCGGTCACCTCTTTACGGTAGCGCGAGATAAAAGGCACGGTTGCGCCTTCATCCAATAGCCCCACAGCGGCACTAACTTGTTGTTCTTGAACGGCTAATTCATCGGCAATGCGCTTGAATATACTGGGCAAACTGAAGGTATTGGAAAGGTTGGTCATAAAGCAAACTCATAGTGCAGTAGAGGGTTATCGAAACAGAAATGGATACGGGCATCGACACGAACATTGAACGGCAGCCATTATCCCTAAATTGCGTTACGCCGCTAGTCTTGCTTTTTGCATTTTTTTTCAGGCAGATTTTCTAAAAAGCTGAATCCAAAAGTCGCAAAGCTGTGTCTTAATAAATAGTTATGCTTTATTAATCTCTTACGTAAGGGTCATTCTATGAAAATCCAACTATTCCCACGATTGTCTGTGTTAGCGGCTATCGCCTTAATCTTCTCTGTGGAGGCCGTTCGCGCTGACGATGTAATCGCCAAAGCCTATGAGATTAAAGATGTATCAGAATTGGTCGTCAGCGGTGGTGGGCGGGTGCAAATTACCCAGGGCGACACCGAAAGCTTGCGAGTTGAGGCTACCTCTGATGTTATGGAGCGCGTGAAGGTGGATTTAAGTGGCGATAAGCTGAGCCTTAGCGTTAGGAATACCTCTGACAGTTTCAGTTTTTTTCATTTATTCAAGCATCGCAATGACGAAGTACTTTATGTATTGCAGCTTAAAAAACTGCACTACTTGGCGTTATCGGGTGCCTCGCGTGCAACTGTCGGTAATTGGGTAGGCGATGATATGAAACTGAATGTGAGTGGTGCCGGCGCTGCTAATTTTACCCATTTACAGGTTAATGATTTATTTATCGAGTTGACGGGGGCTAGTGATTCACGGGTGGAAATGCTCGCTGCACGCAAGTTGACGTTTGAACTTTCTGGTGCTGCCAATATGGATATAAAAGGCGCAAGCCAAACCAATTTTTTAAAAGTGGGCGCAAGTGGTGCGAGTGATTTTCACGGAAAATTATTAAAAGCTGCCCAAGCCGATGTTGATGCCAGCGGTGCCTCTAATATTGATTTACACGTAACTGAATATTTAAAGGCAGGTGCTAGCGGCGCGTCTAATATTCGTTATCTCGGCCAACCCAAGTTGGATAGTAATGCCAGTGGTGCAAGCCATATAAAAGCAATAAGCCACTAAATCTTTATTTGTCTGGCGATTGCCTCACCGCGTGCGGTGGGGCTTTTTTATTTCTGTGATGGGTGTTGTTTTGTTAAGCGACTTGTTGCTACACAATGGCGGCTGTATAGTTGTTAGGCTAATCCCCGCGAGGGATTTAGGTTTTATGCAGGTGGTGTTTCACGGTGAGTGCGTGAAAATAAATAGGTTCATTATTCAGGGAAAAAAGGATGCATATTTCTTTTACATCATATTTTAATGTTCACACATGTCTTCGTGCCTGCCAACTAATGGGCGCAGTTGTCTTGCTCGTTGCGTGTGGTGGTGGAAGTGGCGGTTCAAGTAATTTCAACAACTCCGAAGCGACTGTTACCAACAATACCCCTGCCGATGGCACACTTCGCCCTGCAGTTACAGATTCGCCTTACAAGGCTAGCATTGTTAATTGCATTAGCGTTGTTAATGATAGGCCTGTGACCAATTGTAAGTTAAGCACCTTGCCATTTATTGGTCAGAAAACCAGTGCGCCCACCAAGGCTGATATTTTGGCGCAAACAGTAGTTTCTCACCCTTGGATGGCAACACGTTTTAGTCGATTGCTAGATCAAATGCCGAATGATATTTTTCTATTGTTTCGTGGTGTGACAGGAATAGTCATAGCCGCAAATATTCGCCCATCACACTATCGTTCTGATACGGGCGCGATCTATTTAGACCCCGCTGACTTGTGGTTGAACGCGAGTGAGCGCGCAACAATTTCTAAAGAAGAAGATTTTCGCAGCGGCTTCTCAAATGGTTTAGGTTTCCGCAGTATGTGGCGCTATGTGCAAGGTAATCGTTACGCTTACGATTATTTTCCACTGGATGGTACCGTCAGTTCGCGCTCCCTTGGCGATATTGTGCTCCCAATGGCGGCGTTGTTGTTTCATGAGCTAGCACATGCTAATGATTTTATGCCGCCCGCTTTTGTCGCTCAGGTTAATCCGCAAGTGACCCCGTTAGATGCCATAGATAATGTGCAGGACTCGATGATTTCTACGGGTTTAAAACTGCAAAGCCCATTAAATTCGCTAATGCAATACAATCTTGGTCGTGTAATGTTTTATGGCGTTACCGCCACTGATGATCAAAAACGCTTAACCGCAGAGCAGGTAGGTTTAGATTTTTCAATCGATGGTGCAAGTGATTCTTATAATTATTCCAGCCAATATGAAGATGTTGCCATGCTCTTTGAAGAAGTTCTGATGAGGTACCATTTTAATATAGACAGAGAATTAGCCTTTACCGATGCTCCGCCAGCAACTGGCGCTAGTTGCGCAAATTATGTGGTGCGTTGGGGTGTTAGAAATCGTATTGGTAATCCTTTAGTGAAAGCCCGCGCGAAATTGATTGTGAATAAGGTGTTGGGTGTTGCTGATGCATCGTCTTACTTTGTCGCTTTGCCGGCGCCGCGCGCTATGAGTAATGGGCTGAGCTGGTGTGACAGTATAACCAGCGCATTTAGAAATCTTGATAGCGTTCATCAAAAAACTTCAGATCAGCCTGTACCCGTGAGGGATCTATTACCGCCGCATTAAACTTGTTTTTCTTAAGTTTTGTTATGCTGCACGCAGCTGCTAATACGACTATTAGCAGCTGTTTTTTTATCTGTCACACGGGTGTGATATTAACCACAAGAAATATCTAATCGAGATAGATTGCTAATGTGTGCTATCAAAAAAATACCGACTTTATTGATGCTTCTGCTTTTGTCTCACGTAGCTATTGCGCAAATACCTGAAGTACAGGGCAGTGAGAGCCGCGAAAATCAACCAGAAGAAATAGAAGAAGTTCTGGTGATAGGCGAGCAGCCCGGCCCAGGCTTATGGCGTGTTTACAAAGACGATCACGTGCTAAATGTGTTGGGCACTATTTCGCCTATTCCTAAAAATATGCAATGGCAATCCAAGCAGGTAGAAGCTGCGCTTGCTGAGGCGCAAGAATTTATTACGCCACCCAATGTGAAAGTGGAAGTTGGCTTTTGGGGAAAGGTCGGCTTATTACCCTCGCTGATTGGTATTAAAAATAATCCCGATTCAAAAAAATTAGCAGATGTATTGTCGCCAGAATTGTATAGCCGTTGGGCGTTATTAAAAGAGAAATATATTGGGCAAGATCAAGATATTGAAAAGCAGCGCCCAATTTTTGTTGCATCGGTTCTGTTTAAAAAATCCATTGAAAAGTCTGATTTGGTTTCCAATGAGCGCGTGCGTTGGGCATTAGAAAATGTAGTGCGTAATCATAAAATTAAAACCACCCAACCGGGCGTTGTGCATGAACTGCAAAGCCCGCGCGCGGCCATAAAAAAATTCAAAAAATCAACCTTAGATGACACCCAATGTTTTGCGAAAACGCTGGATCGATTAGAGTCTGACTTAGATGCCATGCGCGCCCGCGCTAATGCGTGGTCTGTTGGCGATATAGATGCGTTACGCAATTTGCCTTATGTGGATAATAAAGCGGCCTGTGAAGATGCTGTTCTCAATTCGGAACTGGCGCAAGATCAAGGCTTGCAAGATATTAAAGCGACCTTGAAAGCCGCCTGGCTAGAGACTGCAGAGGCTGCTCTAGCGAATAACGCGAATACATTTGCCAGCTTACCTATGGAGGAACTGTTAAAGCCCGATGGCTATTTGGCGGCATTAGCCGCAAAGGGCTACAAGGTTGAGGCAGCGGAATAAAACTAAGTAGTTTACGCCTATATTTACATTTACCCTTCGCTCTCAGAGCGTGAAGGGGGGGCATCGCATTATACCCACCCTAATCGCCCCCTTCGTTTCCAAGCTGCATTAGCCCGCCTTTTTTCCTCCATTCTCATGCCTACAACCTCCATTTCCATCGTTATCCAAGATGTTTAAAAAAAGATTATTCCGCTGCTTGCACTTTTTTTGTTTGGTGTTATAGTTATGTATAACAGTGGTTCGGTGATTGGGTGTTTAGCGAGTTATCGAGCCGATTCATGTAAACAACGTATGAGTGAGGGGTGTTGGTATGAAATGGGTTATGGCGTCAGTTTTATCGTTTGTAGCAGCTTGTGCTCAGGCTAAGCAGGCTTGCGACATGGAGTTGCAAGGTGGTTTGCGCATTACCGCAAATGAATTAGCGTTTACGCAGGGTAATAAAGTGCAATACAAAATTCTTAACGACCAAACGCTTTGGCTGAACGGGCGTGAGTTAACGTTGAACGATCAGCAGCAAGCTTTGGTAAAGCACTATGCATATGGAATCAGGGCGCTTGTGCCTGAGGTGCGCCAGTTAAGTTTGGATGGCGTGGATCTCGCGGCAGAGGCAATGTCTATGGTGTTTCAAGGGTTTTTGGAGCCAGACAATACCACAGCACAAAAAATAGCTCAGGAATTTACGCTTTTACGTGCAGATTTAGAGAAAGGTTTTGCAGATGGAACCCCCATCAATATTAATCAACAAGGCGTTAGCGATGGTGATTTTTTGGGAGCAGGTTTTGAGCAGCGTATTAGCAATATCGTTGAGACATCGGGTAAAGAAATTAGTTGGGATGTCATTAAAAGTGTCGTCAGTTCCATTTTTTCAGACAATGAAAAAGCCAGAGATTTTGGGGAGCGGATGAAAAAATTTGGCGAAAGGATGGATCGCGAAATGAAAGTGCGATCAGAAAAGCTTGAGGCGCGTGGTAACTCAGTTTGTCGTTCTATTGCCGCATTGGATACCGATGAAGAAGAGTTAAAAGCTGCTGTAAAAGACATTAGCCAATTTAACTTGATTCAAATGAAAAAAGTAATTCAAGTGAGTCCAATTAAATAACGTTGAAAAATTGAAATGTCGTTTTAATAGTTCGGTCAATACATCAATAAATGGCTAAAGGTAATAGTATGATGGATTCAGATGCAGTATTGGTGGAGCGTACTTTAGGTTTGAAGGATCAGCAGGCGTTTTCCCAACTGGTGATGCGTCACCAATTGGTTGTCCGTGGCTTATTTGCACGTTCCTGCAGACGGGATGCACAGGGGATTGATGATCTCGTACAGGAGACATTTTTGCGCGCCTATTTGTCGCTGGCCAGTTTTAGGCAAGAAGCAAAGTTTTCAACCTGGTTGTATCGAATCGCTTTTAATGTGGTTGCCGATAAGTATCGTCGTAAGACACTCGATTATTGTGATTTAGAATCTATCGAGGATCTTGCTGATCACTGCAAACATTTGCACCAGAGTGATTTGCGCGGCGATTTGGCTAAAGCGATGGGTAAAATTAGCGAGCCACAAAAAATGGCGGTGCGTTTGTGTTTAGAGGAAGGTTATACCCATGTGGATGCAGCGCACGCTATGAATATTCCCTTGGGAACCGTTAAATCCCATGTGGCACGAGCGCGCACAAGTTTGCAGCAATTGTTATCTCACTGGGAGGCGGTTGCGTAATCATGTACGAATTAAAAATTTACACTATCAAAAATATTTTCAGTTTCTCCATAGGTAGCATATGAGCATTATGTGGAATGACGATCAACCCATTTACCGGCAGCTGCGCGAACGAATTGTTGGCCTAATGTTAACCGGTGTATTTAAAGAAGGCGACCCGCTGCCCTCGGTACGGCAGGTGGCGAGCGATTATCAAATTAACCATTTAACCGTGAGTAAGGCTTACCAGGAGTTAGTTGATATGCAATTAGTTGAAGCTAAGCGCGGCATGGGTATGTATGTAGTACCCGGTGCACAAGAAAAACTACACAGCATTGAAAAAGAAAAGTTTTTAACCAACGAATTGCCCGCACTCTTGGCGCGGATTAGCAATTTAGGTATTAGTGCGCAAGAGCTTTGCGCCGCCATTTTAAAAACCAGTGAGGGTAAATAAATGGACGCTGTTATTCACGCTCAAAGAATCTGTAAAGCCTACGGTAAAAAAATCGCATTAGACAATGTGGATTTAACCATTCCTGCTGGCCGCATTATTGGCTTAATTGGCCCCAATGGCGCGGGAAAAACTACCTTATTAAAAGGTATTTTAGGCTTGGCGCAAGTGGAAGGTAGCTTACAAGTATTGGGTTTAAATCCCTTTACGGATCGCGTCAAACTTTTAGAGGATGTCTCCTTTATTGCAGATACCGCCATTTTGCCGAGTTGGATTAAAGTGAGCGAAGCCTTGGATTATATTGAAGGTGTTCACCCCAAATTTAGCCGCGAAAAAGCTATGGCCTTTCTCGCCAAAACCAAAATTACGCCAGATAACAAAGTCAAAAGTTTATCCAAGGGCATGGTAACGCAATTGCATCTTGCGTTAATTATGGCGATTGATAGTAAGTTGTTAGTGTTGGATGAACCGACGTTAGGTTTGGATATTATTTACCGCAAGCAGTTTTACGAATCCCTACTGAATGATTATTACGATGCGCAAAAAACGATTGTTATTACTACGCATCAGGTGGAAGAGATTGAGGGTATTTTAACGGATTTAATTTTTATTAATGACGGCAAGATTCTGCTGGAAACCACTATGGATGAGCTTCCCAATCGATTTATTGAGTTACAAATAGATGCAGCGGCAAAACAAGCGGCCTTGGCACATAACCCAATTCATGTGCGTACGATTCTAGGCGGCTTTAGCATGGTGTTTGAAAATGCGGATGTTAATCAGTTACAGGCTCTAGGCAAAGTAACCACGCCAAGCGTTGCGGATTTATTTGTTGCCAAAATGCAGCCTACAAAACATATTTAAGGGTGGAATAATCATGAATACCAAAAAATTACTAACCCAAGTTAAACGAGAGTTATGGGAAAACAAAATACGTTTTGTTTATGCGCCCATCATTACCACGTTATTGTTAGTGGCGCTTATGGGTGTCGGTGTTGTTAAGCTCGGCATGTCGTTCGGTGAGCATGGTTTGCAATTTAATGGTGGCGCGACTATAGGTGGAGGAGCTTCAAATGAAAGCAGGATGGATATGCGAGCCATGCTGGCTAAAATTGAATCAGATGGTTCCAATGTTTACGACATGGTGGTCTCGGGCGCTACTTTCGCGAATACCTCGCTATTAGCTATTTTATTTTTGTTCGTGCTGCTTGCTTATGCACATAGCTGTCTGTTTGATGATCGAAAAAATAAAGATATTTTATTTTGGCGCTCATTACCCGTGAGTGAAACCACCAACGTGTTGGTTAAACTGAGCTTTCTATTACTCTATGCTCCCTTGATAACCTTGGTGTTGAATCTTATTGTAGGTTTTGTTGCATTAATAGGTGCCACTGCGTTTTTCTCTTATCACGGTGTTGCCTTAAGTAGTTCGTTGGGTTCATTTGCTCACAGCAGCGCTGTGCTAATTGCACTGAAAATATTCTTAAGTAGCATCTTCAGTTTTATCCTGCTGTTGCCGGTGATAGGTTTTATGTTGGTGTCGTCTGCGTGGGCTAAAAAATCGCCCTTCCTGTTCAGCTCGGTATTGCCTGTTGGTTTGGTAGTAATAGATGCGATATCGCAAAAATGGTTAGGTCTTAATCTGCATGTTATAGATACCTTAACTGCCTATTGGGCAATGTTTGTTAAGTCAATTCAGGTGTTGGATCTAGGTCATGGTATGCACTCCAACACCATCTTGTTTGATGCGAATCTTATTTCCGGGGTGCTGCTCTCAACGGCGATCGGCGCAGCCTTTGTTGTGGGTGCCATTTGGCTTCGCAATAATCGCTACGAAATTTAAATTCAATTAAATCTATTGTTATAAAGAGAACTCTATGAAACGTTTACTGTTATTAATTCCTTGCATTGCACTGTCAGCGTGTGTGTATAACCAACACACCAACGAGCATCACAAAGGTACAGAAATTAGCGCGCAACAAGTGTCCACTATTGAGGCGGGTAAAACCACTAAGCAATGGGTGCTTACCAACTTTGGTATTCCTGATCGCACCCAAGTAGAAAAGGATGGGTTAGAGGTATTTGAATATGTTTATGAACGCACCGAGAAATCCAATAAGAGTTTTATCTTTTTATTCGATATAGACTCAGACAAAGTTGCCTCGCGCAAAGTGACTCGCATCGTTATGCGCGATGGCATTGTGCAGGGCATTAATGCTAACGATAGTAAATAACCTTAGCGTAAGGATGATTTTATGAGTGAAGAACTGAAACTCCGTGATTTAAAAAAGTCGGCAAGAGATACTAAGTTGGCGGGTATTTGTGGTGGTTTTGGTGAATACACCCCCGTACCTTCTTGGTTGTGGCGAGTGATATTTTTTGTATCGCTGTTTGTGGGTGGTTTGGGTTTAATTACCTATATTCTCTTGTGGCTATTTATGCCCTCGGCTAATACGCCTGCAGTACGTTCTGAACGAGTCGTTAATCCATAAATTACGTGTAGTTATTTACCTAAAAAGGCTCCAAATTATATTTGGGGCCTTTTGTTATTTAAACAGCAGAAAATCACAGAACTTTAAAGATTGTTTGCATGTCTGATCCGCAAGGGCTAAATTCTCTTTTCGCTCTAAACAAACCCTGGCTCAAAAGGAACCTTTAATGAAGAAAAATAAAACGCAATGGTTTATCGCTCTGGCACTATCTGGCGCTTTGTTAGTTGCATGTCAACCGCAGGTGACAAAACCAGTTGCTCCAACTGTCAGTGCTGCCGCCGCTGCCATTAATAACGCCGTCATTCAAAAAAGCCCTAATGACGACCGCAGTTATGCGGCCATTATGCTGCCCAACAATTTGCAGGTGGTGCTGGTATCTGACCCTACCTTAGAAAACTCAGCCGCCTCTTTGGCGGTAGGTGTAGGGAGCGCGCAAGATCCGCAAGATCAACAAGGCTTAGCGCATTACTTAGAGCATATGTTGTTTTTGGGTACGGCAAAATATCCAGAGCCTGCGGGCTTTATGACCTTTACCCAAGCCAATGGCGGTATGACTAATGCGTTTACAGCCTATGATAAAACCAATTATTTATTTCAAATTAATGCCACAAAGTTTGATGAGGCATTAGATAGATTCAGCGACTATTTTAAATCCCCCACCTTCGATGCAACTTACTCAGACAAAGAGCGCAATGCCGTTAACAATGAATGGTCTATGCAAAAGCAGCAAGACCCGTGGATTATGATGCGTATTGATGCGTTAACGGGCAACCCTGAAAGCCCTCGCGCTAAATTTAGTATTGGCAATTTAGAAACCTTGGCAGACAAGCCGGGCTCTGTATTAAACGACAGCATGAAAGCGTTTTATCAGCGCTATTATTCCTCCAACATTATGCGGTTAACCTTAGTCGGCAAACAATCCATCCCTGAGTTGAAACTTTTGGCAGAAAAATATTTTGCCAGCATCCCCAATAAAAATATTGCGCAACCTGAAATCACCGTGCCCGGTTTAACTGATGCGCAAACCTCTAAAAGTATTCACTATAAGCCCAGCAAAGATGTTAAAGCGCTCTATGTGGATTTCCCCATGAAATCTAACAAGACTCAATGGCGGTTAAAGCCCAATGAATATGTTCGTAATTTGTTGACCACTGAAGAAGCTGGAACTCTGTGCGAACAGTTACGTAAAAAAGGTTTTGCGGTTAACACGACTGCTTACTTTGCTTCAGATGCTTACGGCCCCGATGGCTATATGCGCGTTCAAATTGAATTAACAGAACAGGGGCTTAAGCATCAAGATGAGGTGGTAGCTGCGGTATTTGCCTATACCGAGTTGGTTAAGCGCGAGGGATTGAATGAAAATTACTTTCGCGAATTACAAGCTATGCGCGCCAAAGATTTTGTGAATGCGGGCAAGCCCAACCCCTTGCAACAAGCGGTACAACTGACCACTATGCAGTTTGATATTCCGGTAGAAAATTTGTTAAATGTTGGGTTTATCTACGAACGCTATGATGAGCTTGCCATTAAAGCGGTGTTTGATCAGATGGACACTAACAAGGTGCGTGTATGGCATGTGAGTCAGGATGAAGTAGTAACTAAACCCGTACCTTACTTCAATGGCAGCTACGATATTAAAGATATCACGCCAGAGCAACATGCAAAGTTTGCAAGCTTGGCTAAAAAATACAAATTCAATCTGCCTCCGCTCAACAATTTATTTACCGATAAGCTCGCGCCTATTGTGGAGAATAAATATCTTAAGCCACATCAAGTGGTCAGCGCTGCTGGTGTTGAAGCCTTTGTGCAACATCCGGAATTTTATCGTGAAGATAAAGGTCAGCTTTCATTGGAGATTAACTTTGGTTTAGGTATTAAAAACCCTAAAAATATTGTGTTAGCGAATCTCTTAAATGAAATTTATAAAAAGCAAAATACGTCTTTGATGGATCGAGCTCACAACGCATCGCTAGGCATTACCACTTCACTAGGCGGGCCCAATTCGCAATCGTTTTTTGTATCTGGCTATACCTCCAAGCATCAGCTTTTGGTGGATGAACTCCTAACCAATTTCGTTAAGCTAGATATTACTCCTGCAGATTTTAATGAGGTTTTGCAGACGTACAAACAAAATGTAGCTAACAACAATAAAAATCATGTATTCCGTCAACTCTATGGGCATTTGGGAAGGCTTACCAACAAAGTGCAGTGGCGTGATCAAGATTTGCTCATGGCTGCTGATAAAGTAACATTGAAAGATGTAGTTGCTTATTACAATGCGGTGAAGCGCGATCCATTAATTCGCATTCTCGCAGTGGGTAACTACAGTGAAGAATCCGTTAAACAAATGGCTTTATCTGCAGCAAAAATTTTGCCGGGTAAGCGTTTGCCGAACGCGCGCGTGATTTCGCAATACACAACACCTGTGGGCGGTAAAACCATTGAGCTGCAAGAGTCCTTAGATTTGGCAGATAGTGCGGTAATGCAAGTATGGTTCCGTGAGAAAAAATCCGACGATGAGCAAGCGCAGTTGGTTATCTTAAATGCATTTTTAGACAAAGCATTTTTCACGCAGCTGCGCACCAATGAACAATTGGGTTATGTGGTACAAAGTATGCCCTACGCGGTAGATGATGCCCCAGGTTATGCCATGCTGGTACAAAGTTCAAATTCAGACTTAAGCAAAATTAAGGCGCGTATGGATAAATTTCGTGCAGATTATTTGGCGGAATTAAAAGCCATCGACCCTGTAAAAGTAGAGGCAACCAAGCAGGCAATGATTGCTAATATCATGCAGAAACCAACGGATTTTTATAAGGAAGCAGGTATTTATGCAGGCGAGTTTTGGAATGCGAAATATGATTTTGATGCGCGTGACCGTCATCTGAATGCACTTAACATGGTGAACAAAGACGATTTAATCAAGATGTATGAAAGCTTATTGTTGAATGAAAAAAGCGCAGGCATGCTGCTGCAAATACGCGGCACCAACTTTAAGGATGCATCTTTTGCCCCTTTAAAGCCTTAACTTAGTGAGTTTTATCGTTATAATAAAGCGCTGCCCCTAACTGCAGCGTTTTTTTATTCCTATTAAATCAAAAGTATTAAAACGAACGTATTCAATCGCAAGCACTAATCATTCATCAGTAGGCAGTAGGTAAAACATGAGCAATGCAGAAGACAGTCAATTTTGGGATTTGGTGGATGCTTTTATCGAACAAGCCAACGCTGCTTGTGATGATGCAGACCCAGGTGTGGTAAGTGCCGCACTCTTAAATGCCGCCGCACGTTTTAATGCTTTTGTAGTGGCCAGCTCATCGATTGATCGTAAAGAATATATCGATGAAGTTGAAAGCGCACAAAAATATCTCACCGGCCGCTACGCCGAATTAATTCGCGATAATTTGGATGACTATAGAGATAACTATAAGGTGTATATTCGCCCAGATGATGTGGAGCCTGAGCTGTAACTCCCGTGCTTAATTCTCACAGTGCGCCTCTCAATAAACCCCAGTCTACCTTTGCTCGGGTCGCCATTATAGGTGGTGGCCCTGCGGGTTTAATGGCTGCAGAAGTAATTGCATCGGCAGGTTTTAGTGTTGCGCTTTATGATGCTATGCCCTCAGTAGGGCGAAAATTTTTATTGGCCGGTGTGGGTGGTATGAACATCACTCACTCTGAGCCACACTCCAAATTGCTCACGCGTTATGCGCAGGCAACTCAAGCGTTAAAAATTTATATTGATGATTTTTCTGCGGATGACCTGCGTCACTGGATTCATAACTTAGGTATAGAAACGTTTGTGGGTTCATCTGGCCGCGTATTTCCTACGGATATGAAAGCCGCGCCTTTGTTGCGTGCATGGTTGCATCGCTTGCGCGAGTTGGGTGTGCAGCTTTATCCGCGCCACCGTTGGTGTGGTTGGGCGGAGGATGGCTCACTCAGATTAATTGAGCAGCGTAATAATCAAGCTATTGAAAAAAATATCCATGCGGATGCACTAGTGCTCGCGCTCGGCGGCGCAAGTTGGCAGCGTTTGGGATCAGATGGCACTTGGGTTAATTTGCTCCGTGAAAAAAATATCCCCGTTGAAACGCTCTTGCCCAGTAATTGCGGTTTTAACGTGAATTGGAGCGAAAAATTTCAACAGGAATTTGGCGGTGCGCCCTTGCAGACCGTTTGCTTAACAGCGATTCATATTGATGGCAGTATTCACAGTGTGCGCGGCGAAGCTATGTTGGCTAAAACCGGTATTGAGGGCACCAGTGTTTATGCGCTCTCAGCGATTTTGCGCGATAAAATTATGGCACAAGGTTCGGCAGGCTTATTGATTGATCTCTTGCCCGATTTAAGTCATGAAAAAATACTCGCTTTGCTGAATAAGCCGCGCGGCAAAAACTCGGTGAGTAATTTTTTGCGTAAACAATTGCATCTTCCACCCGTAAAGCTTGCACTGTTGCGCGAATTAACGCCGGCATCTATCTGGCAAGATAACCAAACGCTCGCGCAAGCACTCAAAAAAGTAGTGGTTCCCTTAACGGGTTTTCGCCCTATTGATGAAGCCATAAGTTCTGCGGGTGGCGTAGCGTTTTCGGCATTAAATCCATCGCTTATGTTGCAACAATTACCGGGTGTATTTTGCGCGGGCGAAATGCTGAATTGGGAAGCGCCAACAGGCGGCTATTTGTTGACCGCGTGTTTTGCAACGGGTCGCGCGGCTGGCTTGGGTGTGGTGGATTATTTGCGGGCGTGTAGCTTGAAAGATAATCTTGCTAAGTAGGTTTCGATTTATCATTCGAAACCCTAGAGTCATGGATGACGACAGGGAGCTACACGGACGTATTTATGCGTTTTTGAATGATAAATCGGAACCTGCGACACTGTGAGCTATTTATGAAAAAGTCCCTATTAATCATTGGTTATGTCTGGCCCGAGCCAAAATCATCTGCGGCGGGTAGCCGTATGCTGGAATTAATTGAATTATTTCTATCGAAAAATTGGCAAGTTGTATTTTCCTCAGCGGCCGCGCTTTCAGAACATAGAGCAGATTTGCCAAGCCTTGGTGTGCAAGAAAAATCTATCGAACTTAATAATTCCAGCTTTAATGAATTTATTGCCGAGCTAAAACCCGATGCGGTTTTATTTGATCGTTTCTTTACTGAAGAGCAATTTGGCTGGCGAGTAGAGCAGGTATGCCCCAATGCATTGCGTTTGTTGGATACAGAAGATTTACACAGCCTGCGCCATGCACGCCATCAACTGCTAAAACAATCACAAAAGCTTGCAGAAAATGAAACCGCTCGCCAATGTGTTGCTCCAGTATTGGCAAGCACGGCCGAACTGTATGCGCAAATGGCCACAGACGATATGGCCCAACGCGAAATCGCTGCCATCTTTCGCTGTGATTTAAGTCTAATGATTTCGCAGTTTGAAATTGAGTTGCTCACACAGTATTTTTCAGTTCCTAAGCAATTGCTGCATTACAGCCCTTTCCTCAACGTACAAACCTTGGAGCAAACAACTCTCCCGAGTTTTAATGAGCGGCAGCATTTTATGTGTATCGGAAATTTTCGCCACGAACCCAATTGGGATGCAGTGCTTTATTTGAAGCACGCTATATGGCCATTAATTCGCGCGCAACTCCCGCAGGCAGAGTTACATATTTACGGCGCTTATCCGCCACCGAAAGCGGTTCAATTGAACAACTCAAAACAGGGCTTCTGTGTAAAAGGTTGGGCAGATGATGCGCTTTCCGTTATGCAGCAAGCGCGTGTGTGCTTAGCCCCCTTACGTTTTGGTGCAGGTATTAAAGGCAAGTTAATGGATGCTATGCGCTGCGGCACACCCAGCGTCACCACGGATATAGGTGCTGAATCTATGCATGGCAATTTACCTTGGGCAGGGTTAATTGAAAATAATGCACAAGCCATAGCGGATGCTGCCGTGAAACTTTACAGAGATGAAGCACTATGGCAAACAAGCCAGCAACAAGGCTTTGATATTTTACAACAATATTTTTGTGGTGCAGATTATTCACAGCTCTTGGTTGAGCGTATTGAATATGTGCAATCGAATTTTGTTGCGGAACGCCGTCAAAATTTTATTGGCGCTATGCTTCGGCATCACTTCATGAAAAGCACGCAATATATGTCGCAGTGGATTGAAGCGAAGAGTAGGGGATAGCTATGTTCGCAGTTGAATGTGGGTTTGGAAAAGCAAAAAGCCCGCAGGGCCAAGTGGTGTGGAATATGTGCTTACGGGGGCGAAATAATTCGTTGGCGTTACGTTGACTCGCAAGAATGACCCGCAAGATTTTTTGC
The DNA here is from genome assembly GCA_005801205.1 of Gammaproteobacteria bacterium. Classification (GTDB taxonomy): domain Bacteria; phylum Pseudomonadota; class Gammaproteobacteria; order Pseudomonadales; family Cellvibrionaceae; genus Cellvibrio. The sequence continues at coordinate 10,159 of SYDJ01000127.1, read as the reverse complement.
GGGTCATTGTATTCATTCTGCATTCAATCATTTAAGCCACTTCTATTTGCGAAAACGCTTTTGGCAGTAATTGCGCTTGCATGTCTTGAATAACAAATTGGTGCATGGTTTTTATCACCTTCTCAATAAAAATTGAAGAAATTGCTTGCGGAAAAATTCTATTTTCGTAGTAAGTTACCATGTTGATTAGCGAGTTTTCGCCATCAACGGCATTCACTTCAATGTATCCGCCTAATAATTTTATAGTGTCTTGATAGCGAATACTTTGCTCGATGATTTCAAACTCTATACGGTTTTCATTCACAATGTTGGTAATACGTTTGGTGAGATAACCACCATCGCTGTATTTGCAGCGGCAAGTATCGCCCACGTTGCTGTAGTGCCCTTCCACTTGTTGTGGGGTTGGTAAGCTAAACTTCAGTAACCAGCTAGGCTGTTTCTTTACATGTTCATAAAACCCCACTTTCTTCCACACATCTGCTTGTTGTGCGTGAATTTGCATATGGGTAACAGCGCTGCGAATTGATGGGTTGTTCATAATGAATCCTCGTTATTGATGGGGTAGTGATGGGTTAGATAAATCGTAAAATGACTACTAAAAGTAACGGCTAGTTGGGCAAGCGTTCGTACGCATTAAAAAGCGCGATACAGCCGATAATATGTACATTCACATGCTTAAAGCGTTTACTCAGCTCGGCATAGAGGTGGCTTGCAGAATCGCTATCGCCATTGATGACTTTTAGGTAATGCAGCAAGGCGTAAACAAAGCGACTAAGCTGTGTCTTATGAATTTCCCGGTTTAGAATCGTGTAGCCAAACACATGGCTTGCTGGCGACATAAGCGGTTGAATCGCATCAAACACCGCGCCTTTTTCTGCCAAGTCACCGGGGATGCAATGGAGTATTCCGCCAAGAGCGATAGAGTCGAATTTCTCACCGCTAAAAGCGATTGGCTCAAGCGCATTGCATTGATAGGTTTCAAGTTGAAACCTAACTAAGCGGTTTGCGGTGTAAGCGAGGCAGTTGGGCTGCAAATCGAATAATCCGATCCTTACCTCGCCGGGTTGATAGGCGCATTGATTTAAAAAGTATCCGGTGCCAACACCTATATCGGCATGGTTGCTAGACATGTACTTCGTATACAAATCCAAAAAATGGTGCGTATCGCATCGCCATACAACAGGCGCTAAAACGCGGTAGATAAGAAGGTCGTAGCAAGCGAGTAAGCAACGGCTATAAATTCTGGCGCCGTCGTGAGTGGTTCGCGTATTTTTCATGGCTTCCTCGTTTAATGTATTTGGCGGCTCGCCTCGCACGTGGGCCGAATCGCTAACTGAGGTCAGATTAACCCTCGCCGAGGGTGTGTACTTCCAGCTTGATAAAACTTGAATAGAAAATTATTTATGGCTTAAAAATCATAGGGTTAAATATCTCCAGAATTATCATTCTGGAAATATGGATAGTTTTTAGCGAGGGGAAGAGCTGTGCAGCGCTTATTTTGAAAGGGATTTACGATAAGCGCCGGGTGACATACCGGTGATTTCTTTAAAGGCAGCGTAAAAGTTAGATTGAGTGCTGAAGCCAACTTCAAGGCTAATCGACAATACGGATGAATCTGGCTCATTGGCAAGAATCGCCTTGGCGGCTTCAACCCTTTGCTCGCGAATAAAGCGCGAAAAATTTACCCCGTATTCGCGGTTTACCAATTCCGACAATTGATGCGCACTTAACTCCATTGCCTCTGCCGTCATGCCCAAGGTTAGCTTTTCATTTTGATAGAGCTTGGATTGGCTCATGAGTTGATCAAGCTTGGTGGTGCAGGCGGTAATGTCGGTGTCCTTCAAGGTAGAGGCTGAATAACTCAATTGCGACACTTCAACCAATTGTTCCAGCAAATCAGGAAATATGATCAAGGCGGCCATGGCTAAGGTGAAAGATATACCGATGCTATAGGTGTAGAAAACATAAAAATAATGATGATCTATATAGGGGATAGAGAGCCCAAGCAGCAGCACAGCAATGGCGATAAGGCAAAACAGCAAAAAGAAGAACATCTCCACATGAAAGCGTTTGCGCTGTGTGCGTAAGCCATAGAGTAAATAAGCCAACGAAAAGCAGTAGCCCATACCCACGATGAAAATGAGCGGTGTCCCAATTTCATAACGCAGAAAAAAATTGAACGATAGGGGAATGAAGTGCAATAGCAGCAGTGGGTGTAATGGCGCGTCTGGCAAAAAGGTTGCGCGGCCAAAGAAGAAAAACATGGCGGGCGCTAGGTACAACCAAAAACGGTAAGTTGCTGACGTTAAAACATCGCTGCTATTTATAAAGTAGCTTAGGTGCCCAAACTGCAGCCCCGCCAAACATATCAATAGCCCCGCGCAGGATAAAACTGCATGCCAAGACCGATTCACGGTTTTCAAAAAGAATACATAAGCGACTATTAAAATCAGCGCACTGATCACTGAAAAGCCAATGATTAAAATGTTAAACGTATTTACCATAGCAGCTGCGCTTGTTTGTCCCTAGGATGATTTTTTTCATTATGTATTTATAGGTGCAACTTTAATACCCCTGACCCGTATATGACTAGTCATGCCAGATTAATATGCCTGGCGGTGGCATAATGGTGTACTTTCAGGGTAGAGCATTTTCAAGGTAGATTTTTAAGAGTTAATGATATATGACGGCATCTCATGATTCCCGTAATGAAGAGTTGATCAGCTTGGTGGCGCGTTGTGCCATTAGGGATCAGGCTGCGCTTAAAACGCTATTTGAGCGGACGGGCCCTTATTTAAATGCCGTGGTTTATCGCATTGTTAAATCAGATGACGTGGCCAAAGACGTACTGCAAGAGGCATTTTTGCAAATTTGGAACAATGCTGGAACTTATCGCCCACACTTGGCGAATCCTTTGACGTGGATGGCCAGTATTGCGCGTTATCGTGCATTGGATCGTTTGGAGGTGGAGCAGCGTTTGCGCGAGCGATTTGTATCGGCGGATCATGAATATTCGTTGGATGAGCATGTGAGCCATCACAACCCAGAACATGACGCGAGCGCCAGTCAATTAAAATTTAATTTACACCGGTGCTTATTGGCGTTGAGTGACAATATTAAGCGCAGTGTTGAGTTGGCTTATCTTTACGGTTATTCCCGTGAGGAAATTGCGCAAACATTTTCTACCAATACAAACACCGTTAAATCTTGGTTGCATCGCGGCGCAGAAAGGTTGAAGTTATGTCTGGAAACGAATCAGTAGATTCTCATTTGAGTCACGATGTTCTCGCCTTTGAATATGTTACTGGCGTGCTGCGCGGTGAAGAGCGTAGGGTGTTTGAGCGCCTGCTGCATACTAACGATTCGCTCGCCGACCAAGTGCGTTTTTGGGAGGAGCAATTAATGCAACTCAGCGATGAAACCGACGTGCGCACGCCAGATGCTGACCTATGGAAAAATATTCAGGTGCGCCTCAACGCAACTACTGCGCACAGCGAACCCGTGCTAACCAGTAAATCTCTATGGCCGCGCTGGTTTATGTGGGCTATGCCAAGCCTTGCCGTTATGGTGTTGGCTTTTTCATTCTTGTTGTTTCCCCCGCTCAAAAAAACCTCTGGCCCCAATGCGGATTATGTGGCGGTATTGACTGATCCTCAAGGCGCTGCGCGTTTAACGGTGTTAACGGCAACCAGCGGCAAGCAGCTCTGGTTAAAGTGGGATTCATTGAATATCGCACCGGAAAAAAATCTGCAATTGTGGGCAGTCTCCAAAAGCGACAAACAAATTCGCCCGCTCGGTGTATTTGCGCAAACTGATATTGCGCAGCTTGAGTTGACGAAGGCCAATTGGCGATTAATTAAAGATGCGGAATCATTAATATTAACGGAAGAGGATGTGGGGGGCTCGCCGATTGATGAACCAAGCGATATTGTTTTAGCAAAAGGTGTCTGTGTTCTCCTTGCTAAATTAGAGAGCGCGATATAATTTCTGCGCAATTGAGGTTCGCTCGCCAACCTCAATAAAAAAGATCGGTCACTTACAGGAAAGCTTGGCATGCAGTTTATGAGAATAATAGGTGTTGTTGGGGGTTGGTTGCTTTGCCAGTGCGCCATGGCTTTAGATTTTTCAGTTAGCGATAATCAGTTTAAAGCATGTTTGGTCGCACTGGCACAAAAGAATAGCTGGGTGAGTGCGGATATGGTCACTAAGATTGAGTGCAATTCAAAAAATATTACCGTGCTAGATGGCTTGGAGCAGTTTCCGCAATTGCAAAGTCTTTCGCTTTATAACAATCAACTCAGTCAAGCCTCCGTTAGGGGATTGCCGACTTTACGCCATCTCAATCTTGCTAAAAATAATTTAAGAACTATAGAGCTATCGGCCTTGCCGATGTTAGAAGAACTTTATATCTTTAATAATAAACTCACTGCGCTCAGCTTAACTAAATTGCCGAACGTAAAGCTGCTCAAGGCCAATGAAAATCAATTGCTAACCTTTGTTTACGCTGACCTTCCTTCGCTTGAAAAAATTTATCTGTTCAATAATAAAATTGTTACGTTGGATATTTATCACTTACCTAAAATGCATTATATGGATTGTCGGCAAAACCCCATGCCAGACAAACTTTACGATGAAATGAATGCACTGAAAGGCGTGACCTTTTTGCATGAAGGCAATGCTAAAGACTGGTAGTTACTTATGATTAAATATCTCTATTGCGGTATTGGCGTGTTCGGTTGTTCGTGGTCTGGCTTAGCTATGGCAGATGTTGCGATTGAACATGATATTGATTGGAGCGCTCGCGGCCGTTTCGCAGATTTTTATGGCGCAGATCCCGCTCGCGCAACTTCTTTGCTTTTGCGATTTGATGTGGCGTCGCAATGGACAGAATGGTTGAGCAGTCATATTCAAGTTGATAATGTGAGCCGTGGATTTAAACATGAACACAGTGATGGTGTTGATCTTAACGGCAAACCACTTATTCCCGATGCGGAAGGTTTGGATTTAAATCAGGCCTATCTTGGTATTACATTGGATTCTTTGAGTTTTAAGCTGGGTCGTCAGCAAATCAATTGGGATGATCAACGGTTTATCGGCGGCAATGGCTTTTGGCAAAACGAACAAACCTTTGATGCTATCTCGTCCAATTTAAAACTATTTACCAACTCGCAACTAAGCTATGCCTATATCGCCAATGTAAACCGCATTTTTGGTGATGACGCCGACAAGCAGTTAACTTTAATCGGTGGCGTTTATGGCGATGATACTGTTGGTCGCCCGGTGAATTTATTGGGTGATCACAAACACCATACTCATATTGCCAGGCTCAATATCAATGAGTGGGATTACTCTGAGTTGGTTGCCTATGGGTATGCAATGGATAATCTCACTGCACCTCGCACATCTAATAATACTCTGGGTGCGCATTACACATTTACCTATAAAATGGATGCTATTAAGTATCGCCTTAAAATTGAATCGGCTTTACAAAAACAACCTGAGCTAAATAACAGACCTTTGTTGCCTTATTATCTGTTAGATGCAAGTGTCGGCATCAACCGGTTTGATGTGACTGGGCGTTATGAAATATTGAGCCACAAAGAAAATGCTAGTTTTATAATGCCGCTTGGTTCTGCTCATGATTTCCAAGGAGCATCTGGTCAAATGCAGGATTTTATGGGGCAGGGTTTAAAGGACGCCTCTCTGGGCTTAACCTGGCGTGCAACCCCATTTAAAATTGAAACGCAATACCATCAATTTAATGCCTACACCTCCAATGAGTATTTGGGGCAAGAGGTAGATGTTACGCTTAGCTATAAGCCCTCGCGCAAACATGTGGTTAGTTTATTAGCGGCTTATTTTGAACCTGAATTTGAGTTGGCTTCAGGGAAAAATGTGCGCCGGTTTTATCTCGACTACGCCTATAATTTTTAATTAATTTTTCGAATTTCACTTAAGCTGGAACTTGGGAACGAGAGCGTCCTTACTCATTAGTCGTACAGATGCATTAAAAGTACAGATACATTAATAGTACAGATGCATTTGCACAAATAGATTAGTGTAATTGCCATTGACCTTCTGTGGTATATCTTTGCCGTCGCGCAGGCCGCCACGAATTTGCATATTAGCGAAAGGCGTGTATTCCATTAAGAGCGAATGGCGTACACGTTCATTTTCATCAATATTGGTGTCGGGGTCGAGATATTCAGTGGTGACTTTAACATTTAAGCCCTTAGTGATTTCACGGTTAACCTCCACAAAGCTGATGCGTTGCTCTTCATCCTTGCCGGCTATATGGCTAATGGATTTGTCTTTTATATGATCCATCTCTGCCAAAAAAGTAAAGCCTAGCCAATTAAAACCGCCAAAAATATTGGCTTGGTAGCGCGCGCCTAATTCTGCATCATTGAGCACGCCGCTTGCACCTGCACGCCAATTGTTGCCCAAGTATTCAACCCGCGTTAAGTACGACATGCCTTTATCATTATTGGTTAAACCGCTTGAGCCATTGCTAATTGCAGTGCTGATAAATGTGCGATTTTTTTGCCAATCCCACTCAATGCCATTGTCGCTGTTGTCAAAATTAAAGCCGGTGGATTGCCGAATAAAAGCAGTGTCGTCTTCTAAACGTATACCGTACGGCAACATTAATTTACCTACTTTTAATGAGCTGCTTGCGCTGAACTTGGTGAGAATAAAGGCTTCGCGATTAATCGCGCCGCCGGGCGCTAGTTGCTCATCTATATAGAGTGAAAAGCGTGAATCCTTGGGTTGTAAAATAAAATAAAGCTGGCCAGATTGTGTTTCAAAGGTTCTGGTGTCTTCGCCTTTTTCTAAATCGGTTTGTGTGTAGTTAGCGCGAAAGTTAGCGCCTACGCGCAGGCTTTCGGTGATATTGCCGCTATCAAATTGTGTGAGGCTGCCCGCTATTTGCGGTAAAACAGTGGTGCCATAGTAAGCGCCGTAACTGTTGCGCGCACCGCCACCTACAGGGTTTACATGGCAGCCACTGCAAAACATATTATTTTTAACCGCGAGATAAGGTTCAGCGCTCGCGGGTAGCGCAACACCTAGCAATAAAAACAGAGCAGACGTAAATAAAAATTTAAGCTTAGAGTTGATGTTCATAGCGGTATTCGCCTCCTTCGTTATGGTCGCTATTACCCGTTATAGCGTGTTGTTCGGTATCCAATATGGGCGTTTCATTGGGGGATTTCAGAGTGATGGTAATGGCCGTTGCATTTGGAATTGTCTGCGGCACAACAATTTCGAGGCTTTGGTCAAGCACGAGCAGATTGAATTTATTTATGGCGACAGGTGTGTTCGTATCTGCTGCGGTATAAGACAGGTTGATGTTTTTTTCAGTTACCGAATCGGTTTCCAGTGCGCGGCTGAAATGTAAACTCGCAGAAATTTCACCCTCTACTTTTTCAGATTTTATTTGACTAACTTTGGTGATGCCCGTGCCGGTTCCAGTGCGCGGCGCGCCATTGGCAATCCAATCGCGCACTGTATTAATTTGTGTTTGGCTTAAGTAAGGGCCGCCGAGTGGCATACGGCCGCCGACAATGCCGGATGCACCTTCTAATTTGCGAATAATATAACTTGCATCGGGATTGCCAGGATTAACGCGCATTAATTCCGGTGCTTCGTCTGCCGCGCGGCTTACTAAAAATGCATAGCTATTTTCTTCTGAATCCAACCGCAAACCGCGCGGGGCATTGCTACCACTATGGCAGTTAGTACAAATTGCGCCAAAAATATGTTGTTGCAAGTTGGCAAGTGTTACGCCGTTGGTTTGTGTGGGTGGTTCGCTGTTTTTAATAGGCAGCCCCTGATTGTCTAAGTTTTTTCCAGTACCCGCACCGCAGGCGGTAAGGCCTAGCGCTAATACAGGAATAAGCATTTTTTTTACCATGTATAGGCTCTCCACTTCTTTTAAAAAAGCCGCAGGGCGACTAAGCCCTGCGGTACTTTTACTATTTTTGGCGGTTATGGGCGCGCAATTGTCCAATCGGTGTATTCACCATTAACATCGCCGGCTGCGCCATCCCCAACATAGAAATACAGTGGTTTACCTTTGTAAGCCCATTGTTTAGCGCCTGTCTTGGCGTCACGCGTAATCACAGTAAAATCGCCAAAGGGTTCTTCGCTGCTGGCATAAAATGGTGGCCATGCGGCTAAGCAGCCACCAAAGCACGTTGTTTGGCCGAGTGGATCTTTATCAAAGGTGTAAAGGGTAAAGTCTGCGTGTGCGGTGTCAGTGCTGCCAGCGCCATCGGTCAAATCACCGTGAGCAACAAAGATTTTTCCTTTAGTGGAATGATTTTTCACAGCTACAGGTGCTGCGCGTGCGACTACCCATTTACCCCCAACACCCTCACCTTTGGTTTGGCCTGCTTGTGTGTCGCCCGCGAAAAAATAGAGGGGTTTGCCGTTCAAGGTTAATTGCGTGCCACCTTCGCGATAGATAAATCCATATGGCCATTCAAGGGAAGAGTCTGCCGCATTGGGGTTAATAATTAACGCGGGCCAATTGGTTAAACAGGAGCCTTTGCAATTGCTGCTTTGCAGTGTGTCATCATCAAAGGTGTAAAGCGTAAAACTGTCGCGTGCAACGCTGGATGTTGTTTCAACGCCGTTAACAGGCACAGTCATTTTTACTAAACCTGAGGCCACTAAAAACGAACCTAAATCGGGAGTGCTTTTGGTAAGTTTTATTTGTGGTGCCACTAAATGCCATTTAGGAATGGATGCTCCTAATACATCCCCAGCGGCTGCATCGCCCACATAAAAATAAAGCGGCTGGCCGTAATACGCCCATTGTTTAGCATTGGAGTTGGTGCCCATACTGCGATCAATAATGGAATAGGGTGGCTCGGCTTTATCATTGGCGTCAGCCAAGAGTGGTGGCCATGCCGCCAAACAAGCGCCGTTGCAGTTGGATACGCCACTCGTATCATTATCGAAGGTATAGAGACTAAAGCCATCGCGATCTTTTCGCTCGGCAGTAAATGCGGTATTGCCTGAATTGGGTGTGCCCACTAAGACTTTGCCCGATGATATTAGAAAGTCCCTATTGGGGGCATCAACGTTAGGTATTTTACGCAGAACTGGTTCGGTTAATGCTACGTGCCAAATATTGCCAACACCTTCGCCGTTAATGTCGCCCGCTTTGGTATCGCCCACATAAAAGTAGAGTGGCTTATTGCGCAGTGCCCACTGCAGCTTGCCATCGGAGCGCGTAATAATTGAAAGCGGTGCATGAGCTACATCGCTTACCTTAGCTAACAGCGGTGGCCAAGTCGTAACGCATTGTGATGAGGTACATGCAGACTGACCGGGTGCATCATTGTCAAAGATATAGAGCGACATATTGTTTTTGTTTTGTGTTTGCACCACGAAATTCGCACCGCTGGCAACGAGTAGATCTACATTGCCCGTTGCGACCCAAGTTGAACCTATCCCGGTCACCATGCGGTCGATAGGCGCTTCGGTTGCCACTACAGAGCTTGACGAAGATGAGCTGAGCGAGCTGGATGAAAGGCTAGAGCTAGATGAGCTTGAACTGAGTATGGTTACAGATGAGCTAGAGTTAGCTGGTGATGTGCTGTTAGAGCCGCCACCGCCACCGCCGCCACCGCAGGCGCTCAAAAGACCTATAAATGAAAATACTGTAATGAGTTTTATATTTTGCCTTAGCATTTGGAATTACCTCCTTCGATGAATGTTGGAGGTAACTACGGGGGGCTCTGGTTAAAAGTTGCAGCGATTTTTGAAATAACTGGAAATAGGGGTGGGCTTGATTGGTTAAATTCTCAACAGGGCACAGACTTTAGGGGCAATCGTCATGCAATTTGGGTAGAATGCGCGCCCTTATCCCGTCTTATCACCCTCTATTTAGGTATGTCTTCGTGATCTCCACCGCTAATATCACCATGCAATTCGGCGCTAAGCCACTGTTTGAGAACGTCTCGGTTAAATTTAATAACGGCAACCGCTACGGATTAATCGGTGCCAATGGCTGTGGCAAGTCCACCTTTATGAAGATTCTGGGCGGCGATTTGGAGCAGTCGGCCGGGCAGGTGATGCTAGAGCCTAATGTACGCTTGGGTAAATTGAAGCAAGACCAGTTCGCCTACGAAGAATACACCGTGCT
>SYDJ01000012.1 GCA_005801205.1 Gammaproteobacteria bacterium | reverse complement strand
CATGGCTTCTGCCCATTCCGGCGCTATGCCAAATGCTGCTGTAGTCGCAAGCTTGGCATGCGGCAAGCGGCTTTGCAGCTCACTCAGCAGTCTTAGGTTGTAAGCGCCGCCGCCACACACAAATACCTCACAGCTTGCGCTAGTGAGCCGCACAATATCCTTGGCGATAGTTTCTACGGTAAGCGCGAGCAATGTTGCTTGAACGTCGGCAGGGGTGACCTCTAAGTTTGCCAGCTCAGTGTCTAGCCAAGCCAGATTAAACGCTTCCCGCCCCGTACTTTTGGGCGCTGTTTGTTGCAGAAATGGATGCGCCAGCAAACGCGCCAGCAAGTTTTTATCTACCGAGCCAGACGCAGCCCAATCGCCATTGGCATCATAGGCTTTGCCGAGGTTCTTCAATATCCATGCATCCATGAGCACGTTGCCTGGGCCTGTATCAAAACCGAGTGTGGTGCCGAATGTCGGCAGCCACGTAATGTTGGCCATGCCGCCAACATTCACCACAACTCTATCCCTATCTGAGCTGTGAAAAACGGCTTGGTGAAACGCGGGCACCAAGGGCGCACCCTGGCCGCCTGCCGCCATATCGCGGCGGCGAAAATCTGCAATGGTAGTAATCCCTGTGCGCTCCACAATCACATTGGGGTCGCCGATTTGTAAGGTAAAAGGATGTGTACCAGAACCGGGCGGGCGATGACGAATAGTCTGACCGTGGCTGCCGATGGCAATTATTTGTTGGGGGGAGATGTGAGACTTGCTGATGGCTTGATTAATCGTGTCCGCAAACAGCTCGCCCAACTGCCGATCAAGCGCACCTAAACGATCAATTTCGTTATTGCTCGGTGTGGCAAGTGCATGAATTTGCTGGCGAATATCGGGAGGTAAAGAAACGGAATGGCTAGCGGTAAGATTTATGGTGTCGTTTGCAAAATCGACTATAACCACATCAACCGCATCGGCACTGGTGCCAGACATTAAGCCAAGATAATACTCGGTCGCGGCCATTAGTTAGACTTGGTTTTGCTCTCGCCCAAGGCTAAGCGGCTGTTGCGGTTAAAATCTTGCAGTTGAGCAACAAGTGTTTGAGTTGATGCCGCAAAGCGGTCTTTTTCGTTAGCCGCTATGCCAATAGATTGGGGCAATTGTACTGTTACAGGGTTGCGAACTTGGCCATTAACGTGGAATTCATAGTGAAGGTGTGGGCCGCTTGCTAAGCCAGTCTTGCCCACTGTGCCTATAACTTGGCCTTGGCTAACACGTGAACCGGTGGAGATCCCCTTAGCAAAGCTGTTCATGTGGCCGTAGCGAGTTTCAAAGCCCTGCCCATGTTGAATCACAATTAGGTTACCGTAACCGCCTTGGCGACCCGCAAAAATCACTTTGCCATCGCCAGTTGAGCGAATGGGAGTGCCTATCGCAGCGGCATAATCAGTGCCTTTGTGGGCGCGAATCGTGTTAAGTACAGGGTGTTTACGTGCCAAGCTAAACGATGAACTGATTCGTGCAAAATCCACGGGTGTACGTAAGAAAGCTTTGTTCAAGCCTTTGCCGTCGGGCGCGTAATAACGGGTCACGCCGTCTTTGTTGGTATAGCGTACGGCGCGATAGGTTTTGCCATCATTCGTAAATTCAGCAGAAAGAATGGCGCCAGTACCAATTTTCTTGCCTTCCAAGAATTGCTCTTCAAACATCACTTTAAAATGGTCGCCCTTTTGAATATCAAGAGCAAAGTCGATGTCGTAGCCAAAAATGTTGGCAAGTTCCATGGTAAGCGTGTTTGGAAGCCCAGCTTGCTTGCCCGCCATAAACAGAGAGCTGTTAATAGTGCCTTCGCGGAAACTGCGTTTTACTTCTGGCTTTAGTGATACTAGTTGGCTGGTAAAACCAACATCGTTGCGAGTAAATTTAAGCGAATCTAGGTTGTTTTTATAATATTTAAGTTCTTGTAATTTGCCGCTGTTATCTACCAAAAACTCCAACTTCTGCCCAGGAGAAATGCTTCGTAAATCTTTCGCGCTTTTGTTGCCGTCAAACAATTCGTAAATATCGCGGTCATTAAGCCCCATGCGAGCAAATACACTTGATAAGTTGTCACCAGACTTGATGGTTAGCTCTTGCATAGAGGGTTGTTTGGGTTGAGTAACTAGTAGTTTGGAGCTACTGGTTTGCTTTAACCCTTCGATGATATCAGGCAAGATGTTGGGCGCTGTAACGGCCTTGGGGAACATTTGGAAACTGGTTGCAGATACTTCTGAGGATACTTCGAGGCTTTGAATATTGTCGCTTGAATTAACTTTTTGGTTCGGGCTGAATGCCATAATAACCATCAGGCTAGCCGTCAAGGCGCCCGCCGCAATCAGATGGCCGCGCGGAACCTGTTCTAGCGTTGCGCATAGCACTTTCTTAGACTTAGTTATTATTGAAGGCATAAAGAAAAGCTAACTCGACGTTATATGTTAGTTACCAGACGGATATTTATAGCAGAAAAGATTTCTAAAGACATCTTTAAAATTCATATTTTGTAACTTGTCTGTGTATGGGGTGTGATTTCTGCACAACATCCGGTATCGTGCCCTGCTTTTTTAGTTCTAAGAACGTTTTATGGGTGATGTATGACGATAATTGACACGAATTTCTTACAAGAGTTGCAGGATCGCGGTCTCATCGCACAAACCACGGGCGGCGATGCGCTTGCGGAGCATCTTAATTCGGCTAGTCGTACCCTTTATTGTGGCTTTGACCCAACCGCCGACAGTCTGCATATAGGTAGTCTTGTCCCTTTATTAATGCTCAAGCGTTTTCAGCTCGCAGGCCATAAGCCCATCGCCCTTGTTGGCGGTGCCACCGGTTTAATTGGCGACCCAAGTTTCAAAGCGCAAGAGCGCAAACTCAATACGCCCGACGTGGTAGCAACTTGGGTGGATAAGCTGCGTACTCAGGTATCACGTTTTATTGATTTCGACTCTAGTGCAACCTCAGCTGAAGTCGTCAATAATCTCGACTGGGTTGGCAAGATTGATGTGCTCAGCTTTTTGCGCGATGTAGGTAAGCACTTCTCCATCAATAACATGATTAATAAAGAATCAGTTAAGCAGCGTATCGAGCGTGAAGGCGAAGGTATCTCCTTCACTGAGTTCACCTATATGTTGCTGCAATCTTATGACTTCGCGGAGCTGTACCAGCGCAACCAATGTACTTTGCAGATTGGCGGTAGCGATCAGTGGGGTAATATCACTGGCGGTATAGATCTAACTCGCCGTATGCACGGCGGTCATGTATTTGGTTTGACTATGCCTTTGGTAACCAAATCTGACGGTACTAAATTTGGTAAAACCGAAACGGGTACTGTTTGGCTTGACTCATCTAAAACATCGCCATATGCCTTCTATCAATTCTGGCTCAATACCGCTGATGCGGATGTGTACAAATTCCTGCGCTATTTCACCTTTTTAAGCGTAGCTCAAATAGCCGCAATAGAAGAAGAGGATGTTGCGCGTGCGGTGAAGCCGGAAGCGCAGCGCATTCTTGCAGAAGAAATGACGCGCTTGGTTCATGGTGATGCAGGCTTATTGGCTGCGCAACGAATTACTCAGGCATTGTTTAGTGATGATCTTGCTGGTTTGGGTGAATCTGATTTCGAGCAGTTGAAACAAGATGGTCTTCCGTCGTCTAAATTGCTACGTTCGGATATTGGCGAAGCGCCTTTGACGCAGATTCTTGCCGATGTTGAAATGGCTGCCTCGGGCAAGCAAGTAAAGGATGCTTTGGTTCGCAATGCGGTTTTTATTAATGGCGAAGCAAAATCTATCGATGACAATATGCAAACCGCCAATTCTTTCTCTCGCGAAAAAGCCTTTTTCAATCGATTCTATTTGGTGAAATTAGGTAAGAAAAAGTATCACTTGTTTGATGTCGCTTAAAAAATCTTCATTCTGGTTGGCGAATATTCTGAATTGCGACTAAAGTGAAAATCTCCTCAAAAAAAGCTTGCAATGAAACGGTTGGGTGCCTATAGTTCGCGCCCTCGCCGAGCAGGCAGTTTTCTTCTCCGGAATGAAACGCAAGTTCAGCGAAGTTTGTAAAAACCGAATGAAAATAAAGGTTTACAAACAAAAAAAATAGCGTAATATGCGCGCCTCGCTTCAAGGGTAACCCAGAAAGCGAAAGCAAAAAGAATTGAAAGATTCTGCTTGCAAAAGGGAAGGAAGGCTGTAGAATGCGCCTCCCACGGTTAGAGCCAAGCGCTCACCGGTTCTTTAACAGACAGATCAAGCAATGCGTGTGGGCACTTACGGTTGAATTGGCGAGACCAAATTAACAGATGT
>SYDJ01000011.1 GCA_005801205.1 Gammaproteobacteria bacterium | reverse complement strand
TGATCATCTCGACCGTCAAGGCAAAAAGATTCTCTGGGCACCGGATAAGCATCTGGGCGGTTACGTTCAACAAAAAACCGGTGCCGATGTACTTTTGTGGGATGGTGCTTGCATCGTCCATGAAGAATTTAAAGCCAAGGGCGTTGAAGACTTAAAAACACTTTACCCCAATGCTGCGGTGCTGGTTCATCCTGAATCGCCCAGGGCAGTAGTGGATTTGGCAGATGTGGTGGGTTCTACTTCGCAGCTCATTAAAGCTGCGCAAACTCTGCCAAACCGCGAATTTATAGTGGCAACTGATCAAGGCATTTTCTACAAAATGCAGCAGTTGAACCCCGATAAGATTTTTCATATTGCGCCCACGGCTGGCAGCGGTGCGACTTGTCGCTCCTGCGCTAATTGCCCGTGGATGGCGATGAATGTGTTGGACAATCTAGTGGATGTATTTGACCGCAATGACAACGAAATTCATGTGGACGCAGATTTAGCCAGGCGCGCCATGATTCCATTACAGCGTATGCTCGACTTTAAACCAAACTCGAATTTTAAAAAGTGAATAAAAAACTGAAAACCCTAGAATTAAGACTTGCGGAGCAGGTGTTTTACTTGTCTCCCAGCCTGCCACTCAGTACCATTGCGCCTTCTTATTTTTTGTATTTGCTAGATTAATAGCTAACGGAGCTTTTGATGATCCAAGGTAGTATGGTTGCCCTAATAACACCTATGAACGCAGATAACTCACTCGATTGGGCGGGCCTGCATAAGTTGGTCGATTGGCACTTGGAGCAGGGTACCCACGCCATAGTTGCCATGGGCACTACTGGCGAATCCGCTACCTTGAATGTTGAAGAGCATTTAGCTGTTGTGAAGAAAGTGGTCGATCAAGTGAATGGCCGCATTCCGGTAATTGCGGGTACTGGCGCTAACTCCACCTCTGAAGCGGTCGAGCTGACCCAAGCCGCCAAAGATGCCGGTGTGGATGCCTGCTTGCTGGTGACGCCTTACTACAACAAGCCAACTCAAGAAGGTTTGTTTTTGCATCATCAACACATCGCCAAATCCGTAGCTATTCCCCAGATTCTCTACAACGTACCGGGCCGTACCGGTGTGGATATGAAAACTGAAACGGCGTTGCGCATCGCTGCAGTACAAAACATTATTGGTATTAAAGAAGCGACTGGCGATTTAACCCGCGCCAAAGCGCTAATCGACCAAGCGCCCGCAAGCTTTGCCATTATTTCTGGTGATGATGCTACTGCCGTTGAGTTGATTCTCTTGGGCGGCAAGGGCGATATTTCAGTTACGGCCAACGTAGTTCCCAATCAAATTGCGCGTATGTGCGAATTAGCCTTGGAGGGCAAAGCGGAAGAAGCGCGTGCGATTAATCAGCGTTTGTTGGCATTGCACGATGCGATGTTTGTGGAGTCAAACCCCATTCCTGTTAAATGGGCCGTAGAGCAATTGGGTATGATTCACTCGGGCATCCGCTTACCGCTAACTCGTTTATCTGAGCAATATCAGGCGCAAGTTTTAGCTGCTCTGAACGCTGCAAAATAATAAGCTGTATCCCGGTTCTCTCTAGGCTTAGGTCTCGGGGGTATCGGGTTTAAGATGATTTATCTATAACTATAAAGTTTTTCGATCGGCATCGGTTTGGTACCAAACACAAAAACCAAAAGCGATTTGTATAAATCGTAATGGGTATTTAAAGACTTAACCATACAGAGAGAAAACATGAATAATCTGAATAAAATCAACGCTGATATCGGAAGGTATCGGTGGACGATCTGCGCATTAATATTTTTTGCCACCACTGTTAACTATCTAGATCGACAAGTTCTTAGTTTGCTGGCTCCCGATCTCTCCAAAGAGTTTGGTTGGACAAATAGCGATTATGCCAACATTACCGCTGTTTTTCAGTTTGTCTACGCCATTTCAATGCTCTTTGCTGGTCGTATCATCGATCTTATGGGTACCAGAGCAGGCTACATCGCAGCCATAATCGTTTGGTCAGTTGGCGCCATCATGCATGCCTATGCTATTCCTCTGGGTGAGTTGACTAATAACGCGCTCGCCTTGGCTGGTTTGGCGGCTGTGCCTGTGTCCATTGCGGGCTTTATGATTTCTCGTGCGGTGCTCGCTTTCGGTGAGGCGGGTAACTTCCCTGCCGCCATTAAGGCAACGGCTGAATATTTCCCTAAAAAAGAACGGTCCTTTGCAACGGGTATTTTTAACTCGGGCGCGAACGTGGGTGCGATTTTGGCGCCATTACTTGTGCCTTGGATTGCGGCTCATTGGGGTTGGCAAACCGCGTTTATCCTAGTGGGTGCGGTTGGTTTTATCTGGATGTTTTTCTGGTTTGTTTTCTACGATGCGCCCCACAAGCAAAAGCGCTTGTCAAAAGCCGAGTTGGATTACATCAATAGCGATACCGAAGAAGCTGTTGCTAAAGCAGATGCCGATCCCGAAATAAAGACGTCTTGGTTCCAATTGTTGGGCTATCGCCAAACCTGGGCTTTTGCCTTTGGTAAGTTTATGACGGACGGTGTTTGGTGGTTTTATCTGTTCTGGCTGCCCAAATATTTGCAGGCACAATTCGGTCTACTTAAAACGGAAATCATGCTGCCTTTGGCTGTGCTTTATAGTATGACCATGGTGGGTAGTATTGGTGGCGGATGGTTTCCCACTTACTTCATTAATAAGGGCCATAATCCGTATGATGGGCGTATTCGCGCTATGTTTGTGATTGCGCTATTCCCGTTGGTCGTTCTTTTGGCTCAGCCCTTTGGTTCTTACAGCTACTGGATTCCGGTTTTGTTAATTGGGATAGGTGCGTCGGCCCACCAAGCTTGGTCATGTAATATTTTCACCACCGTTTCGGATATGTTCCCTAAAAAATCAGTGGCTTCTGTGGTGGGTATTGGTGGTATGGCGGGCGGGTTAGGCGGCGTTACAATGTCTAAATTGGGTGGCTGGTTATTTGATTATTATGGCGCTTTAGGTCAAATTTATACTGGCTATGCCATTATGTTTGGTATTTGCGCTGCGGCCTATTTGATCGCTTTAGGTGTTATGGTTGCCTTGGTGCCAAAATACAAACCCATTACAGACTTGTAAGTAAACGATAATATCAGTGGCAGGCTTGTGGCGCTGCCAACTGATAAGATAGCGGCGCTTTAGATTGACGAACTTTATTCGCTTGCCCGTGTCTAGAGCAAGCCTTCTGACTTTATATTGTAAAACCCCTGGCAAGGGTGCATTCGGTTTTATCCTCTTAGAGAATCTACATGAATTTAATGACTGCAAAAGCCAAAAAATTAGCTACATCAAAAATGGCGTGTTATGGATACTTGGTTTGCTTAAGTGCTTCGCTTTCTGGCTGCGGTATCTTTTTTGGTGATGATGGTGTTTTTCGTAACCGCGAAAATGACTATCTAAAAGCCGATAGTTTGCCGCCTTTAGTTTTACCTGCGGGTACCAACAAAGAGGCTATGGGTGAGCTTTACCCCATCCCGCCGATCAGTGCTTCTGACTTTGGCTATGACGCTACTGCATCGGAATATGATGTGCCGCGCCCTATGCCGCTGTCTGCGAATATGCTGCAAGACAACGTTAAAATTCAGCGTGTAGGCGAGAACTCTTGGATTTTGGTTAATGCTGCACCCGGTGAATTATGGCCGCGTATTCGCAACTTCTTAAATGCCAATAACTTGAGCGCAACGCGTGCGGATTTGAAGCAGGGGATTATCGAAACCGGTTGGCTGCAATTCAAAACTGACTTGAATAGCCAAGATAAATATCGTCTGCAAATTGATCAGGGTATTCAGCCTGAAACCAGTGAAATTCATATCATTCATATGAGTGTTCAGGGTGCTACCAAGCCAGCGCAAGATCCAGAGTGGCCCAGCAAGTCTATGAATGCCGAGCGTGAAAAATGGCTGATGGATGAGCTTGCGGCAACCTTAGCGAGCGATACGACTGAAGGCGGCACCTCCATGATGGCGCAGGCTATTGGCGGTAATGTCGCTGCCAAAGCTGCTTTAGGTATGTATAAAAATGAACCTGTGATGACCTTAAAACTGGATAAAACTCGCGCCATGGCGACAATCGCCTATGCGGCCAAGCGCGATGGTTTTCAGTTGTTTGAGTCAGATGCCAGCACGGGTATGTTCTACGTTCACTACAAAAATCTGGAAGATGCCAAGCCAGGTTGGTTTAAGCGTCTCTTTCATATCGGCTTGAATCCAAAGCCTGCCACAACTCCCTATAAGTTGGAGCAAGTAGTTGCCAATATGCTGCAAGGGGAGGCTTTTGAAGCTGCACCTTATTCAATGCGCGATGATGAGAAGAAGTTAAAAAATGCACCGGGTTATATGGTTGTGGTGACGGGCAAGCCTGGTGATTATGTGGTGCGCGCGCGCGACCCTTACGGCAAGCGTTTAAAACCTCGTGAGGCGCGTGAGCTCATCACCCGACTACGCAAGAACTTAATATAAGTGCTGAAGCCTGCTGAGGTAACATTCCGTTTTGCTTCATTGGGTAGTGGTAGTCGCGGTAATTCCACCATGGTGGAGTGGTGTCATGGTTCGTTGCTGATTGATTGTGGTTTTAGTGTGAAAGAAGCCGAGTTGCGCCTAGCGCGGCTCGGCAAAACCGCACAAGAGCTGACGGCTATATTGGTTACTCATGAGCATTCAGATCACATCAAAGGCGTAGCGGCGCTATCTCGCCGCTACGATCTTCCTGTTTATATGACCCCCGGAACCTATCACAGTAAAGATCTGGGCGACTTACCCAAACTGAATCTTATTCAAGCTTACGCACCTTTTGAGTTGAATGGCTTGCAGGTCAACCCCGTTGCGGTTCCTCATGATGCGCGTGAACCGGCGCAATTTGTTTTCGAATATGCGGGCTTACGCTTGGGAATACTCACGGATTTAGGTAGTATTACACCCCACGTGGAAGCGGCCTATCAGGCCTGCGATGCAATGCTGTTAGAAGCCAATCACGATCCTTTTATGTTGGCCTCAGGTTCCTACCCCCCCTCGTTGAAACAACGGGTTGGTGGTCAATGGGGGCATCTAAGTAATCAGCAAGCCGCCGGATTTTTACAGCGGTTAGATACTGAGCGCTTACAGCATTTGGTGGTGGCCCATATAAGCCAGCAGAACAACTCATTGGATGTGGCGCGAGCTGCATTAGAACCTGTTACCCAAGCGGTCAAACACGTTACCTACGCCTGTCAGGATCAAGGTTTTGATTGGCTAGCGGTGGTTTAGATGCTCATCAAATTGTAGCGCTGAATACCAGCCGAGCATTATCTTTAAACTAAAGTCCCAATAGTCTACTAGAATTAATTTTCAACTTAAGTGAGTACAACGATGGAAAAGCGCGAAGAGCTCTACGCGGGCAAAGCCAAATCTGTTTATAAAACTGATGATCCTGATCGCGTGATCATGGTTTTTCGTAACGACACCTCGGCATTCGATGGCAAACGCATTGAACAGTTGGATCGCAAGGGCATGGTGAACAATAAGTTCAACGCCTTCATTATGGGCAAGCTGCAAGCGGCAGGTATCCCTACACATTTTGAAGCCTTGTTATCAGATAACGAAGTGCTCGTGAAAAAAATGGACATGATTCCGGTTGAATGCGTTGTACGCAACTTGGCGGCGGGCTCATTGGTTCGCCGTTTGGGTGTGCAGGAAGGCTTGGAATTGAATCCACCTACCTTTGAATTGTTTTTGAAAAACGATGCGCTGGGCGATCCTATGGTCAACGAATCGCATGTGCAGTCCTTTGGTTGGGCGACGCCTGAACAGCTAGCGCGCATGAAAGAATTAACCTTCAAAATTAACGCTGTGCTTAAAGAGTTATTCGCCAGCGGCAATATGTTGTTGGTGGATTTCAAAGTGGAATTTGGTTTGTTTAAAGGTGAAGTGATTTTGGGGGATGAGTTCTCTCCTGATGGTTGCCGTTTGTGGGATAAAGATACCCGCGAAAAATTAGATAAAGATCGTTTCCGCCAAAACTTGGGCAATGTGGTTGAGTCTTATGAGATTGTTGGTAATCGTTTAGGATTAACTTTTTAGATGTAATGTTTGTTTGGCTAAGAGCAGATGCTTCTGCTCTTAGATCTCTGCCAATAACTGTAATAACAATTAAGGGAGATCTGTCGTGATAGAAAGACGTTTATTTGATCGGACTACCACATCAGTGCGGGTGGAAATGAGCAACCCCAGCTTTGGTACTATTGTGGGCTTTGCTAAAGATGTTTCCGATGGCGGCGCTCAAGTGCAAATTGAAAACCAACCTTGCCCGCCGTTAGGCACAGAGGTCATGGTGATGTTTAAGAAATCCATTGGCCCAATTAATGCGGAACCAGTACGCATGAAAGTCATGCATCAATTCAGAAATACTATCGGCTTAATGTTTGTACGTTAAGTGTAGATTGCTCTGCGTTTTATCGCAGAGCAAATATCCACTCTTTGTTCAATCTCTATCCTCAATAAAGCTTTCTACTTGCATTGCTCTGGTAACGTAAGCTTTACATTTCCTTGATGTGCATTTTTCGCAAACTGCTTGATGTCACCACAAGCGAGTGTTGTGTTGTCTGAAATATCCAATTCTTGTAGCGCTAGCATATGTAAGAGTGGTTCAGCGCTGGTTAAGTTATTTTTGCGCAAAATTAAGACCTTCAGTTGGCTAAAGTTGCTGAGTTGCGCAATAGATTGCAGTGCATTTTCAGATAAATTGAGTTGTTCAATGGAATAGAATTTTTCAAGCCCTGCAAGCGAAGCAACGCCAGCATGGCTGCAATTTAATTGCTTCAAATCTTCTGCTTTGGTGATGTGTTTGTCGATAATAGTTTGCTCAACGCAAGTACGTAAATGTGTATCTGCAATAGTAAAATCTTTAAATAACGAGGGTGGTGTATAAACCATATTGTTGTTTACGCTGACCGAATAACTTTTGCAGCCGGCGATTAGAGCGACCAAAAATAATCCGCCGATTGTGAAGAGAGATTTGCTGTACATGGTAAGTTGCCTATTCAGTGGTAAGAGTGTCGATGGTTCGACACAATGTAGGTATGTGATGCGAGCATTCTGGCAGTCTCGCTCTTGAAAGCCAACCGCTTTTGGTGGCCGATCAATTGTTGTTGTAGTTCATTAAATGTGAGAGAGAATCCTATGAAAAAGTTAATCGTGTTTTTATCCATTATCGCTTTTACGGGTTGTGCGACTCTAGACCCGCAAACGGGTGAAAAAAATCCCAACAAAACCGGAAAAGGTGCTGGTATTGGCGCTATCGCTGGTGCTGTGCTCGGTGCGGCTGTATCAAGTAAAAGTGATCGCGGGCGCGGTGCGCTTACAGGTGCTGTGCTCGGTGCTGCAGTCGGCGGTGGCGTTGGTCACTATATGGACAAACAAGAAAAAGAACTGCGCGATAAGTTAAAAGACAGCGGTGTGGAGGTGAGTCGTCAGGGCGATAATTTGAATCTAATTATGCCTGGCAATATTACTTTTGCTGTAAACAAATCCGATATTCGTGCGGATTTTTACTCGGTATTAAATTCCGTTTCTCAAGCACTTAAAGAATACGACCAAACAACCGTACGTATCAGTGGTTACACCGACTCTACCGGCCCTTTATCACTCAATCAGCGTTTGAGTGAAGACAGAGCCAAGAGCGTGCGTACTTATTTGCTGGCGCAGGGCGTGGCGTTTGATCGTATCGATTCAGCCGGTTATGGCCCCGCCAATCCCATTGCTAGCAATGCGAGCGATGAGGGGCGTCAAGCTAATCGCCGTGTAGAAATTAAATTGATTCCTATTGCACACTAGTCCTAATCTAGTCGCAATTGCGCCTTGCAATGCGAATTGAAACTGTTGATAATGCGCGCCTCTTGCAAGGCGCGCATTTTTTAGATGCATCGTTATACT
This sequence comes from Gammaproteobacteria bacterium, assembly GCA_005801205.1. Taxonomy (GTDB): domain Bacteria; phylum Pseudomonadota; class Gammaproteobacteria; order Pseudomonadales; family Cellvibrionaceae; genus Cellvibrio. Next base: position 72 of record SYDJ01000011.1, on the reverse strand, counting down.
TTGTAAGCCGCTGTTTTTGAAAGTCGTTATGGTGATCTAGCCGGTCCCCTCGCAATGATGACCTGTGAACCC
>SYDJ01000126.1 GCA_005801205.1 Gammaproteobacteria bacterium | reverse complement strand
GGGCTTTGGTCGTGCCGTAGGTGAAACCATGATTGTACTTATGGCGACCGGCAACAGCCCCGTAGTTAACTTCAATATCTTTGAAGGTATGCGCACCTTATCTGCCAATATCGCGGTAGAAATGCCAGAAACGGCAGTAGCCAGTACGCACTTCCGCGTCTTGTTCTTGGCAGCCTTGTTGCTATTGGCGCTCACCTTTGTCGTGAATACGGCGGCAGAAATTGTGCGTCAACGCCTCCGTAAACGTTACAGCAATCTTTAATAGGGGATTCCAACATGAAGAATTTATTGAAAGCCCCCGCGCTCTGGTACAAGAGCGGCTCGCCTTGGATCTGGTTAAACGGCGGTGCCGTCACCCTTTGTATGATTATGGTGATCGGTCTCTTGGGGTTGATTGCCGTGCGCGGCTTTGGTCACTTTTGGCCAGCCGACATTGCTCTAACGAGTACTACAGATAAAACCGGTCATAAACAAGTGATTCTGGGTGAGCTGGTACGTTCAGAAGTTATTTCCGCCGCTGTGGCGCGCGACAATGGCTTCACCATTGATGCTGACCGCGAATTGATTACTCGCTATTTAATGAAGTTGGGTAACCGCGATATTACTGGCCGCGATTTCATTTGGTCGCTTGAGTTGGGTATGGATGAGTGGGCTTACCCAAATGATGCAGTCGCTATTGAGCGCCGTGAGTGGGGTAATTTTTATGGCTACGTGGAGTCGCTAAATGAAGCGGGCAAAGTGGTGGTTAATAAAGATGCCCCCAATTTTTCGCAAGAAGTGGACGCTCGCTTAAAGCGCGCACTTGAGCTACATGAAAAAATCACTCATATCGAAAAAGTACAAATAGGCACTATCAATAACCAAATTCAAGATCTGAAGTTGGAGCACCGTCGCCTTGAGCTCAAAGGTGTTACTGGCGCTGCCTTGGCAGAAGCTGATGCTCTTTTAGCTGAACGCAAAACGGCGTTAGAAGCTGAGTATCTAGTGATTAAAAAAGAGCGCGATTTGTTGGCTGAACAAGCCAAGCGCGACCAAGTTGTTGCTAAAACGGCAGATGGTAAAGAAGTGATCTTGCCTATGGATAAAGTGGTTCGCATCACTCGCCCCAACGAAATGGGTGTAGTGGCCAAAACGGGCGATTACCTCGAGCGTTTTTGGGAATTTATGACCGAAGAACCACGTGAGGCTAATACAGAAGGCGGTATTTTCCCTGCGATTTTCGGTACTTTCATCATGGTAATCGTCATGGCGATTATGGTGACGCCCTTTGGTGTCTTGGCGGCAATTTACTTGCGCGAATACGCTAAAGACGGTTGGTTTTTACGGATGATTCGTATCTCTGTATATAACCTTGCGGGTGTTCCTTCTATTGTGTACGGCGTGTTTGGTTTAGGTTTCTTTGTGTACTACTTGGGCGGTAATCTCGATCAGTTGTTTTACGCCGAAAGCTTGCCATCGCCCACCTTTGGTACGCCCGGTTTGTTTTGGGCATCACTCACCTTGGCGTTGTTAACCCTGCCGATTGTGATTGTGTCTACCGAAGAAGGTTTGGCGCGGATTCCTAGCACTATTCGCCAAGGTAGCTTGGCCTTGGGTGCAACAAAATCTGAAACCTTGTGGAAAGTAGTTGTCCCGCTGGCAACGCCCGCCATGATGACCGGTTTGATTTTGGCCATTGCGCGTGCAGCGGGCGAGGTAGCTCCGCTCATGTTGGTGGGTGTGGTGAAATTGGCACCGGCGTTACCGGTGGACAATATTTATCCCTACTTGCATTTAGATCAAAAAATTATGCACTTGGGTTTCCATATCTATGATGTTGGCTTCCAAAGCCCCAATGTAGAAGCGGCGCGTCCTTTGGTTTACGCAACTTCGCTTGTGCTAGTGATGTTGATTGTGTTGTTGAATGTGACTGCGATAAAAATTCGCAATAACTTGCGTGAAAAATATCGTACCGCATCGGATTAAGTTTTCAATTTGTGCGATCGGTCACTGAGTTGCACCGTGTCACTGAATTGCAATCAAGGTGACATCAAAATTTATTAATATTGGGCAGGCAAAGGTTATGACTACTACAGCAACCGCTGAAACTACGAAGCTTGAAGTAAAAAACCTCAATCTTTATTACGATCAAAAGCGCGCTTTAAATAACGTTAGCTTGTTGATTCCAGAGAAAAAAGTAACTGCGTTTATCGGGCCATCTGGCTGCGGTAAATCTACCTTGCTGCGCTGTTTTAATCGCATGAATGATTTGGTGGATTCATGCCGCGTAGAAGGCGAAATTTTAATGGACGGCAAAAACATTTATGACAAAAAAGTCGATGTTGCCGAGCTGCGCCGTCAAGTAGGTATGGTGTTCCAAAAGCCGAACCCATTCCCTAAATCTATCTATGAAAACGTAGCCTATGGGTTGCGCTTGCAAGGCGTAAACTCCAAGCGCGTGTTGGATACTGTGGTAGAAAGCTCGTTACGCGGTGCAGCACTGTGGGACGAAGTAAAAGACCGTCTGCACGATAACGCCTTCGGTTTATCTGGCGGTCAGCAACAGCGTTTAGTGATTGCCCGTGCGGTGGCGATTGAGCCAGAAGTTATTTTGCTCGATGAGCCAGCCTCGGCACTAGACCCTATCTCTACCTTAAAAATTGAAGAATTAATTTACGAGTTAAAGGATAAATATACTATCGTTATCGTAACGCACAACATGCAGCAAGCTGCGCGCGTTTCTGATTACACCGCGTTTATGTATATGGGCGATTTGGTTGAGTACGGCAATACCGATACCTTGTTTACCAACCCAACCAAGAAGCAAACTGAAG
>SYDJ01000125.1 GCA_005801205.1 Gammaproteobacteria bacterium | reverse complement strand
CGTGGCCCATATGCAGCTTGCCGCTGGGGTAGGGGAACATGGCGAGGCAGTAGAATTTCTCTTTGCTGCGATCTTCAACGACTTTGAAGCTTTGGTTAGCATCCCAATATTCTTGGGCATCGGCTTCTACTTGGGCGGGAATGTATTGCTCTTGCATGTGGCTCTCTTGTATTTAACTCTTTTGAATTTGACGGGGCGGCCTATACTGAATATGGCTAGACATAAATAAGGCGGTGATTATAGAGGCTGTACTGCTTACTGGGTATAAATATCTTTGGAGGCGCGGTTATGAAAAATCTAACAACTTCTTATCAAGCAAAACCATTGGGCTATCAAGAAAACCCGCAGGAATATCTGCTGGAAATAGACGGCGACAGCTCGGTATCGGTGTTATCTCAAGGTGTTTATCACCAAGTGGAAGATTGGGTTGCACTGGAGTTAACCGCTGAGCAGATGTTGAGCAATGAGGTAGGCACTCTAACCACCTATGTTGCGGGCGATGCTAAACAAATGTGGGAGGCAATTAAAGATAGCCTTCTCCCCTACGAGTTAGCCGCTGGGCATTTCTTGCTCCACGCTGCTGATCCCACTCAGGTTGAATGGCTGCAAGGTCATTGGTGGGGTGGGCAAGAAGGGCTGGAGCACTAATTCTTAGATATTCCCACAGGCACTGATTGCTTTACCTTCCTGATATTTGTAGTCACATAAGGGGCAGGGGAAAAAGGATCAGTGATGAATGGAGTTTTGCGCGTGACTCATATGGTCATAAAAAAGGCCGCTTTCGCGGCCCTGTGCAGATATTGTCCATAAACTCTGTGGTAGTCAGTGTACGATCCGTCCCAGTCCCTGTTTACCCCTTGGGTTTATTCCTTTTGCCTTGCATCCTTCGTCAATCCTTTCTTGGCCGTTCCTGAATCTTCCTGACTTTCTCCTTGAAGGGGACGCCTCCGTTGACCTTGCTTGGCCACTTTACTCACTGTCTACTTCCTGATGGTTGCCATTATCGAGAGAATGGCCGCTCACTCATAGTCGCTAAAATCGCTATTACTTGTAGGAGATTGACTACAAGGTGCTGCAGACATTCGCCCTATATTTTATTTGATGACTTTATAGCAGGGTTTATATTCGCGCCCCGGCAGTTTCATGCGGTTTTGCTTGGCGAAGGATTCTAAGAGCTCATCAACGGGATGCATAATTTCGGCATCGCCGTGCAGCTCAAAGTGGCCGAATTCTTCAATGGTGCGAATCCCGTCCTCTTTTACATTGCCGGCCACGATTCCAGAAAAGGCGCGGCGCAAGTTGGCGGCGAGTAAATGGCTGGGCTGGTTTTTATGCAGTTCAAGATTGCGCATATTGTCGTGCGTGGGAATAAACGGGTGTTGTAAATCGGGGCTTATGCGCATCTGCCAGTTGAAGTAGTAAGCGTCATCGCTAGCCTTGCGGAATTCGCGAACTTTTTTAATGCCTTCGACCATTTCGCGGGCGACTGCATCAGGGTCGTTAACGATAATTTTGTAGAGCGACTGCGCTTGCGCGCCCAGTGTATCGCCAATAAATTTATCGACTCGTACAAAGTATTCCGCCGAGCTGGCTGGGCCGGTGAAGACGAGCGGGAAGGGGATATCTTTATTTTCGGGGTGCAACAAAATGCCCAAAATATAGAGAATTTCCTCTGTGGTTCCTGCGCCGCCGGGGAACACAATAATGCCGTGACCAAGGCGCACAAAAGCTTCAAGGCGTTTTTCAATATCGGGCATGATGCTGAGTTGGTTAACGATAGGGTTGGGCGCTTCTGCCGCAATAATTCCCGGTTCGGTAATACCAATGTAACGCCCGTTCGGCGTGCGCTGTTTAGCGTGGCCGATAGTCGCGCCTTTCATGGGGCCTTTCATTGCACCCGGGCCGCAGCCGGTGCAGATGTCCAAATTGCGCAGGCCGAGTTGATAGCCCACTTCTTTGGTGTAGTCGTATTCGCCACGGCTAATGGAGTGACCGCCCCAGCAGACCACGAGGTTTGGGTCTAGCCCAGCATGCAGCAAATTGGCATTGCGCAGCATGTGGAAGACGGCGTCGGTTAGGCCTTCGGTGGTTGTGGTATCAAAATTTGGGTTTTCGCTGATGGCGTCATTGTTGTAAATCACATCGCGCAACACGGTGAACAAGTGTTCGCTAATACCTTTAATCATTTTGCCATCGACGAACGCATTGGCTGGTGCGTTTTTTACGGCGAGTTTAATGCCGCGCTCCTGCTGCACAATGCTGATATCAAAGTCGCTGTAGCGCTCTAACAATTCTTTGCCGTCATCCAAATCGTTACCGGTATTGAGTACGGCGAGTGAGCAATTGCGGAATAGTTTGTAGAGTCCGCTTTGGCTGGAATCCAATAATTTGGCGACTTCGACTTTGGATAGAATATTTAACTGGCCGTTAGGTGAAATGATGGCGTCAATGGTTTTAACGTTGTCGTTGCTGTGATCGGGGGCGGTTTTATAGGGATTATCGTGTGACATCTAGACTCTTTAGCATCGCTAGGATGCGCTGGGGGATTGAATAATAATTAGAGAATAATGGGGAGATTTACCATGTCGTAATGGGTCTCGTAATAGATCTCTTAATAGAGAGTGTAGTGGGTTTTGCGGGGATTTGTCTGGCGAGAGGTATGAGTAATTACGATTTTTGCGACCTGCTTAAATTAAGCGATATTGTGCGGAATAAAATTGAACAAAAAATAAACGGCTTTAAAGAATGCGTTTGCGATGCAAAATCGTTAGCGACGTAATAACCGCAATAATCATAAAAAAGATCACCCACCAAAACCCATGAGGATCGCCTTCGCCCCAAGGTAAGCCTCCGGTGTTCATGCCAAAAATACCGGTGATTAAATTAATGGGCAGTAAAATAACCGTCACCATTGAGAGTACGTACAAGTTGCGGTTAGTGGCTTCGCCCATGCGCCCTGCAATTTCTTCTTGCAGTAGGCGTGTGCGTTCTTGCACTAATTCCAAATCTTGAATGGTCGATTCCATATGTTCTGCCGCTTGGCGCAGCTCGGAAATATCGTGTTTGCTCCAGCGCGCAATCTGGGGAATGGCATGGTGCATGGCTTGGCGATTAGCGCTAAGGTGGCGACGTAAACGCGCTAGCAAGCGACGAATCCGCCCAAGTTCGCTGCCTTGGTTGTGTAGGTGTCCGGCTAAAATCTGGTCTTCGGCATCATCCACACTGTCATTCAGACTTTTAATGACCATGTGCATGGAATCGCCAATGTCATAAATCAGGCGCGCAAATAAATCCACTGAGTTGCCAATCACCATGCCTTCAAACAATTCATGGCGCAGCCGATCGACAGATTTAAGCGGATGCCCTCGGCCGGTAATGAGGCGATCATTATCAAGATACAACCGCAGTACGCCTAGGTCTTCTGGGTCGTCTTTAAAATGGTGAAATAAATCGCCGATAATCAGTGCTAAGCTATGGTCGAAATTTTCACTGCGAATATGCGCATCACTATCCAGCAACAATTCGCGCGCATCTTCGGGAATAAGTGTGCAGGAATTTAGCCAGTGGGTTGCGCGGGTATCGGCAAGATTAAAATGTAACCAATGCGGGTCGAGCGGAATCTCGCTGCGTAGATTAGCAGCGTAAAGGGCAAGCGCTTGTGCCTTTTGAGTTGGGTGTAAACGAAACCCGCAAATCAGGCCGTTGCGATCTGGAATATCAATAGTGGGTGCGAAACTCATAGTCATTTCATCATATGACTAAGGTGTGACATATTTGTGACAGATGTGCTAACCAAATAAGAGAAGTTTATGAATTATTTACCCTGTATAGAAGTGCAATCCAATCCAAAAATAGACGTCACTGGCGCGGTAATTTGGTTGCACGGCTTAGGTGCCGACGGCAATGATTTTGTGCCTGTGGTGCGCGAGTTGCGTTTGCCTGCTGCATTGAATTTGCGTTTCGTTTTTCCACACGCGCCCAGCATTCCAGTGACGATTAACAATGGTTATGTCATGCCCGCTTGGTATGATATTTATGAAATGACGCTTGATCGCAAAATAGATGTTGCACAATTACGTGCAAGTGCAGAGCAAGTACACGCTTTAATTGCGCGAGAAATTGAGCGCGGTGTGCCGAGTGAAAAAATTGTCATCGCTGGCTTTTCACAAGGTGGGGCAGTGGCCTATGAAGCGGCATTGAGCTTTACAAAACCTTTGGCGGGTTTGTTGGCGCTATCCACTTACTTTGCGACCCATGAAACGGTTGTTGAAGATGTGGCAAATAAAAATATCCCTATTTTAATTCAGCATGGCTCGGCAGATCTTGTGGTGAATGAGGTTCTAGGGCAGCGTGCTTATCGCCTATTAACGGATCGTGGATATGCGGTGCAATACGGGTCTTATGCTATGGGGCATACGCTTTGTGGGGAGCAGGTGGATGCGATTGGTAAGTGGTTGACGGAAATATTTTAACGGCACCCCCACCCGGCCTCCCCCTTGAAAAAGGGGAGGGGCTTGACTCCCTGCTTGCGGAAGTAATGTAGTTTGCGACAAGGTTTGTGCAGCGCGCAAACTAACTCCTCCCCTTTTTGAAGGGGGAGGTTGGGAGGGGGTGCATTGTTTTTTCTTACTCGGCGAAGCCAGCGGTAAGTTGAAGCAGTACAAAACAAGTATGTCGAGCGATTAATGAAATAAATGAGAGTAGTGAAATGTTAAAAACTAGAGGGCGCTTTGTGGGTTTCTGCTGGATGTCTGCTCTATTGTTAATTGGAGTTTCTATCATTAGTCTCAGTGGTTGCAGGCAAAAACCGCCTATCCCTAAAGAGGGTGACGTGGTGATATGGAAACATAGTTCAGAGCTAATTATTAAAGCCAAACTTGGGCAGCGGCGGGAGCATGTAATCGCTGACCCAAGAATCGATCATTTAAGTTATGAGCCAGAATATGAGCGGTTTATAGGTCAATTTCCTATCGATTATGACCCCAAACCTTTCCCTAAATTTACTGAAGCAGAGCGCCGGGATTTTATTGCAGATCATGACTCAAAAATTCACGCAGTAAAATCTATTCACCCTTTAGAATTTAATTTAATGCTGAATGGGGTTACAGCGAAGGCGACGGATGATAGCCCTCATGGTGGCGACATGGATGACCCAAATCAAGTAAAAGTGTTTCTCAGTCGGCCTGGAATATTAGAGAATCCACTCTACAGCACGCAGCAATTTTTCGAATTTGAGTTGATGAAGAAATTGGATCTTAGCTCTAAAAAAACAGAACACGGACTGGATTGTTATAGTTTTAAAGATGGGCACGGAGGAAAACGGTGTTTCGGTCATTCTGCATACCCCACCATATCAGGTTTCGAATTCTATGTGTCTCCTTCAGAAGGTAATATATTGGCTAGGAGCCAGGAGACTATCTATGGAGGCATTAAAATCGAATGGTTCACCCATCAAAAAAACATAAATAGGGCCAGAGATATTGACGCGGCAATTTGGCGTCTTCTTGAAGCTTGGAACGTTGCACCCACTCAAACCAAAAACTAACTTAACAGGAGGTTAACATGGCTAGGATTAGATGTTTATGTTTAATTCCACGCTGTGCGATTGGTAAGTGGTTGACGGAAAGACTTTAACTGCACCCCCACCCAACCTCCCCCTTGAAAAGCGGGGAGGGGCAGTTTGCGCTGCGTAAATTTCTTTCCGCAAGCTGAATTGCTTGCAAGCAGGGAGTCAGTCCCTCCCTCCCCGCTTTTCAAGGGTTCTGCTATTCAGTCAAAGTTGATTCTTCTTTACTGTGCAGCCATTTGGTCACTATACTTGCCATATTCTCTTAAAATGGTAGCTATAGTGATTATAGAAAAGGCTGAACAAAAGCGTGGCGCAGTGGTATTTCCCAAAAACCAAAAGATCCTTGCGCAGTTAGGGGAGAATATCAAACTGGCTCGAATGCGTCGTCATTACACACAATCGTTGATTTCCGAGCGTACGGGGCTAAGCCGCCTCACTATCCGCAAGATAGAGGCTGGTGATGGCAGGGTATCCTTGGGGCATTACGTCTCGGTTCTCAGTGTCGTTGGATTGGTAGAGGACTTGGCGAAAGTGGCTAGTGATGATGAGCTTGGGCGCAAGCTGCAAGACATCAAGTTGATGGGCAAATAACAATGAACACGGAAATCTACGTTTTTGCCGACTGGGAAGACTTTGCTGAGCCCGCTTTAGTAGGCACCTTGCGCTCAGTGGCTAGCAAAAATAAAGAACATTTCAGCTTTAGCTACGATACAGCGTGGCTGCAATCTCCCAATGCTCAAAAAATTGATCCAGATTTAGAGTTGTATTCTGGTGAGCAGCATAATTCAGATACCAATAACTTCAGGGCTTTTTTGGATTCCTGCCCAGATCGTTGGGGTCGGTTATTAATGAAGCGTCGAGAAGCTATTGGCGCTCGGCAGGAGGATCGCCGGCCGCGTGTGCTTAACGAAGTAGATTATCTGCTCGGTGTACATGATCTTTATCGCCAAGGCGCACTGAGATTTAAAAGAACGCTAGATGGAGCGTTTCTTGATAACGACGAACGCTTGGCTGCACCACCCATGTCTTCACTAAGAGAGCTTGAGCACGCTGCGAAGCAAATTGAAGAAAGTGATAGCGATGACCCTGAATATCTAAAGTGGTTGTATATGCTGATGTCCCCAGGTTCTTCGCTGGGCGGTGCAAGACCAAAAGCTTGCGTACTGGATGAAGAAAATCATTTATGGATTGCAAAGTTTCCAAGCCAACATGATGATCACGATATAGCGGCTTGGGAATTTCTTGCTTATCAACTTGCGATTAATGCCGGCATAGAAATGGCACCTTGTCGCATCGAAAAATTTAATAGTCACCATCACACTTTTTTAACAAAGCGATTTGATCGCACTCCAACAAGTAGATTGCATTTCACTTCTGCAATGACGCAGCTTGGTTATTATGATGGTGACTACGACGCGAGCTATTTGGAGCTGGCTCAATTTCTTACTGAGCACGGTTCTAATACTAAAAGAGATTTGGCGCAGCTATGGCGTCGTATTGTCTTCAATATCGCAATTTCCAATACGGATGATCACTTAAGAAATCATGGGTTTCTATATCACAAGGGCGGCTGGATTCTTTCACCTGCCTATGACATTAATCCAGTAACACCTGCTGATGGGCTGCATTTAAACATCACAGATAGCAATAACCGTTTAGATTACGATTTGGCGATGGATGTGATCGAATTTTTCCAGCTTGATAAAACCACTGCAGGAAAAATAAAAGATGAAGTAACAGAGAGCGTTATGCAATGGGAAAAGATGGCAACTGATATAGGCATTGGTCGCGGTGAACAACAATTGATGGCGTCTGCGTTTAAGCGATAGTTTTTTGAGGCAATTGAAGCGAATAAACCTAAATGAGTGTGGGCTGTTGTCTATATGGGTGGACGCGATTGGTTTGTGGTTGCATAAGAGGTTTAAAGTTAAAAGCAAAACTCCCACCCAGCCTCCCCTTGAAAAGCGGGGAGGGGGTGCCTTTACTCTGTCAAACACGCCGGATCAAACACATAACCACCATTTAACCAATCAATAATTTCTGCACAAAAAACATTTTGTGGAAACGCTGAATAACGCTTTATCAATTCAGCTTTTTCTTCCTCGCTGATTTTCCCCAAGCCTTTATCTTGCAGTAGCGGAATATCTTGCAATAAAGCTTCTGCTAATTGTTCACCGCAAGGTTCAGTGATAAAAAGTTCAGTCGCAATGTCTACCAATGCTTTTTCTGAATTGTAATTGCTCTGTTCGCGATAAGCGCGCGGCAGTGATGCCAATGCCAGTTGCGATAGCCAAGGTTGATTCATCGGGTTGAGTGCATGACCGGCAACATGATTCTGAATTCGGCAGTGGGATTGATTCACCGCGCGTAAATGTAATAACTTGGATTTCACTGCGCCATCGTTCACAGGGTAGTTATCCCACAAAAAAGGTTTGCGCCCCAAGAGGTCGTTAACTTGAATGAGGTGGTGAGTTGAATATTCGGTTGAGCAAACTTTTTCGCCCGTCCAAAAAATATCAATTTTCTTGTCGAGGTTTTTATTTAAGTCCTGCCAATAATTTTCAGGCATGGTACCGAAGACTTTTTCAAGCACCGGATCAAAACTGTAGTAGGTCGGGCAAAAAATAATACGCTTGGCGGTGCTCAGTTCGGCGACTTGGTGCATGTAATCAATTTGTAAATTGGCGAGGTTGGGAATATCGCCGCGCATGTCGTCAAACAGCAAGCATAAAATATCGGGTGACACGTCATTAAGCTGTTTGACTCGCTCGCTTAGTTGCAAGCGTTTATCCCGCGCACTGGTATGCGAGTTATCGATATAAATTTCGTGTGGGCTTAAGCCAATGCCAAAATCAATTTTCGCGCTGCTGTAAGCTTCGTGCAGGGTTATTAATTCGTGTTTAATGTCGCTGGGCCAATCTTGCTGCCAATACTTTCGCAAAAAAGCGTCGCTTTTCGGTGCGTAAATATAAAAATTGAACTTATTCAGTGCAAAAAATTTAGCGTAGGCTTGGCGTTCACCCCAACTCCAGCTGCGCCCAAAGAATCCTTCAATTACCCCTAGTGCGGGTGTGTTTATTGTGTTCACAAAATAGCCTTATTTTGGGTTTATTTTGGTGGTGAGTGTAAATCTTAAAAAAAGCGAAATATAGCAGTGCTTTTTCGCGGTGTTTTGGGCTTTGATGGCGGCGCTTTAATTGACACCCCTAGACCATCTGCCTATCATAGCGGCCTTTTTGCGCCTCACCTATTTCCACGAAACTGACTCTAAAAGCCAGTTCTAGATTACGCAAAAGTCTTTCTTTACCATCTTATTTCTAGTTTAGGTTTTATCGTTCAAGGGGCATCAGACCACCTAGCGATGCGGCGTCACCATAATGGGAATCAACTAATGCGCGTTTGTTATTGTCTTTCGGGAGCGATAAATGGCTAATCAGCAATCCTTTATTCGCCCAACTGATCTTCCTTCATGGGCTACCCTGACTGCCCATGCTCAGCAACTTAAAACCTGTCATATCAAAGAGTTGTTCGCTGAAGATAACGCCCGTTTTAGCAAGTTTTCGATTGAACTCCCCCGCATTCTGTTTGATTACTCCAAAAACCTGATTACCGAAGAAACCAAAGCCGCCTTGCTGGCCTTGGCCAAAGAGTCTGATGTGGAAACTTGGCGCAGCAAAATGTTTGCTGGCGAGCATATCAATGCCACCGAAGACCGCGCTGTTATGCACGTTGCTCTGCGCGACAAGTCAACCAACCCGATTATGATCGACGGCGTCGATGCTCGCCCAGCCATTGATGCTGAGCTTGAGCGCATGCGTAAACTCTCTGAAAAGGTTCGTTCGGGCGACTGGAAAGGCTATACCGGCAAGTCGATTACGGATG
>SYDJ01000124.1 GCA_005801205.1 Gammaproteobacteria bacterium | reverse complement strand
CAAGCAAAAAAATAAGTTGCAACAAACACTTATCAATCTTTTGTCATTTTAACCAATGATTTTACATGATACTGCAACTTATTGATTTAACTGTATTTTTTAAAATCGGCTTTTCTATTGGTAGAACTATCGTATTTTTATAGGTTCTGGCTCATGCAGTGATTGCACACTCGCTTTGCTGGGAACATTCTTTAACAGCGCCTCATTTGCGATATCGCCAGCGCATTCATACTTACCCCTTCAATTTTTTAGTCGCATCTATTAAATAACTTTCTTTTGTTACGACTTTTGTACCCGTTTTTTCTTCAAAATCTTTACGCGCTTTTTTAGCGATACCACCGCCAACTTTTGCTGCCTTTTTATTTTCTGTTAATCCAGTCGCATCAATATTTTCTGCCATTTGACGCGTGGATAATTCCGCCAATACCGTAAAAATCAGCTCAGCTTCGCTCATGTGGTCACGCAGGTTTTGATCTTGCAATCCTTTTAAATTTTTATGATCTTTCACGCTTACGTCAGCCCATTCCTGATGAATGATATTCGTGAGAATTGCAAACTCTTCGCCCTGTTTAATATCGTGTTCTGCCCAATAGTCCGTGAGCTTATTGCGCGTTTCCTGCCGCGTCATGCGCTGCTGAATCCACTTCTCACTGCGGCCATGCTTTTGCCAGGTTTCACGAGCACGATTCAACGAGCGCGCAGGGTCAGCCATTTCCTGCATACGCTCATAGCCAATTTTGGCCAACCAAAGTTTTATAGGCTCAGCTTTGGGGCTAGGGATGGATTGGATAATCGTAGCAAGCCTTCAGCTATTGCTGCGTCAGTCAAACGCTGTTTGCCATCAGTGGCACGCATTTTCAACTGTCGACAAAATGTCGACAGTTCAGCACCATCCTCTTGACGAACACGCAGTTTCATCTTGAACCAATAATCTCGCGCATTAGCACTTTCTGTCAGCACTTGCACAATATCAATGACTGAAAACCACCAAATTTCGGCGTCTTCATCATAAACACGGCGGATTGAATGATTTTCAAAAATTGCGGCTTCTGATGTCATTTTCAGCCTCCCTTTAGCTTCTTTTCACAGTAATTAATCAAACGGGAACATTTTTTAACAACACTTTCATTTGCGATATCGCCAGAGTATTCAATTTGGGGAGCCGCTCAGCTTGAGGTAATCCCTCTGAAATGTAATGAGCATTCATTGACTCCAAATTTGCCAAGCAAACCAACTGATGGATATTGGCATAATCCCGCATATTCCCTTTTACATCAGGATTCTGATCTCGCCACTGTTTAGACGTAAGGGTAAAGCTATTCAGACCCGCCAATTTTTTAAACCCGTCGAATTCCACGGGTTTAAAATCGGGGTTATTAAGTTGCTCCCAAATACCTAAAAACTCGACGGTATTGCGGTTCCTCAACCAATTGCGGATCAAGTCATCTGTGTTGGTAGAACTTTTATATCGCGCAATATCGGTAATGCAAATGTACTCGATGCCGTTGACTTGTGACGTACCTATTTCTTAATCCAACACCTGCAACTTGTTGCTCATCGCTTCACTCCTTGGTTATTGGCTTGCGGAGCAAATACTGTATATAAAAACAGCAATTACATCAAGAAACAAAATAACCAGCCGGTGACAATTTGTCACCGGCTGGTTCACTGCCCGCTGTGGTTATAAAAGCGTGGTGAATAGCCGCGCCTTAAAGACGACTAAAACCAAGGGATGGTGGCAGATTTCGACAAACCAAAATAATCAAATGCCCCCTCACTGGGTGAAGATTTCAATTCACCAAAATTAATATAACGCCTGTGTTTGTGGCCATTCGAATTACTTTCCAGCTCCACATAAGGGTTATCCAAACCGCAGGAAAACAATTTTGCTTTATATTCACGCACTTGTTCCGGCGCTATAGTTCCGCGTTTTAATAAGCGATTAAGTTTTGCTTGTGTCATGTTGCTTTGTATACGCGAAATTATTCGGTACTGCACTTGCGGCGGTATTTTTGTGATATTGGCTACTGCACAATAGCCAATTAAACCACCCAACCAGTTTTGAGATTGTAGATTTTCTAAATCACCAATGCTGCCATGCAGACGAATACGGCTGCCAAGCTTTAATTGATAATCTGGAAAACTCACGCCTATTACCGCGCTATTTAAATCGAAAAGTGCTTTATGTAATTTGGTGTAAACCATATTCATTAAAACATTTTCACGCATTTCTGCATCCGGCTTAAGCTTTACATCTATGTAATGATCCATTGCGCGCTCCTATATCCGAATTTTAGAAACATAAGCCAGCCCTTTCTTACCTAAGTAAAATGCAGATACTCCAGCATTATTGATTAGATCTTTGATTTCCTCCGCCTTCTCGCGCTCAACATCAATTGTAATTTCAAGTTGACCACTCGCTTTGGTTAGCATAGAAGTAACTTCCCCCTGCCCCTTAACAAGTTTTTTCAGAATAAATGGATTACCCCAAAGCATTTTTTTCTTGCCTGTAGTAAAACGATCCATAAAGTCTTTCTTAGTAAATCCTCGTTTTGAGATGCCACTGATACCTCCTGACTTTGTCAGCGCAGATGTCATATCGAAACGCTTAGCTAATCGACCCAACTGTAAATACAACGCTGAACAATATAAAGAAGAAGATATAACTAATCCTTTATTATTCAGATAAACAGTCTCGGGAAAATGAGTCGCCAAGCACTTCGTCGCTTCAGTTATAACCCCGTCAATACTCACAGGCTTTAATGCTTCCAACTCTTCAATTAAAGCGCAGGCTTTTAATGGATCAGTATTAATACACGGAACTAAAAAAGATTCATTAACAATAAAGTCACAGAGCGACTGTAAGTCCAAAGCCAATATTCCCCAGAGTTCGCCAGAGTAATCTGACGAGAACATGGGATCGGTTGACTTAATCATTCCGGTAAAGGAGTTTTGATCCGTACTCCCCTTCATATTACGGATATAGATTATTTCGTTGGTTAGTAATGGCTTATCTTCAAAACTAATCTTCGGCTCTATGTCTTCAAAATAATAAAAATTGGCATTCATTTTTTCTCGTGCTTGATACAACTTGCGCTGATCACCGATCAAACGATTTAACAAACCCATTACAGTATTTAAAGTCACCGTGCGCTCAATAAAATTATCGTCTTTTTTCAAGGTGGTCATCGAACCTAGGTATTCACGACCACCTTTCGGCAAAGGACTATTGTTATCGCCATCTAAAAACGAGTTTCGCCAAGAGGCTTCGTATTCAATAGAAATAATCATTGAACACCTCTACTTAGCATAAAAATAAACGGCAAAAGCTGACTCAGGCTGCTCAGATATTTCAGACTCATCTCGTTTAATGCGCATCATTTTATTGCTGTCGTTATAATCAACAAGAACCTCATCAACATACATATAGCCCTTCGCCTGACGAATAGACAACTCAGAAATTCGCTCAAGCGTATGCTTAACCAATGATTTAATAGCATCATCATTCAATAAAATACCCACTTCGCCTTCTTCAAAAATAGTACCCTTGCGAACATAATTAGGATGGAATGTAGCTTGTGGATTTAATTCGGGGTTAAGCGATTTTATAAAAACGGTAACCTCTTCAGCAATTTTTTCGCCTTGCCCTTCTTTAATGACTATTGCAGCGCGATCAAATTTTTTATCTAAAGAAATAAACTGCAACTGCTCAACACTGATTGAACCGTAAGAAATATATTCTGTATCGCCAAAAGTGGTTTTCGAAAAGAAAGAAGTGCTATCACGCTCACCCGCTTGACCATATTGTTCAAAGTTACCATTTCCTAATTGATCTACAAAATCCTCAAGCAATAAAGGGCTTGTACGCTTACATTGGCTTGATGGCACCACATAACCACGAATTAACCCCGTAATAGACGAAAGCACCATTTGCAAATTCTTATCACTGGCATAATGTAGATCAAAAGCTTGATCTCTAAACAAGTGGTGACGAATACAGTTTTGACTAATATATAAAGGTGTTTCTTTAAAGTTAATATCTGTAGCTTCTTTTTTGTACTTATAACCAGTCTCTTCTTTTATTCTTCCGGTTAAATTGGTGTATCCGCGCAACTTAGGCAACGTATGGTTATCGACTGTCTGCCCTCCGTTACCCGTTAAAGTGGTTGGCCCATTCCAATTCACCACACCATGACCAAGTGCTTTAATTTTAAAATCTACGCTTTTAATGCCAGTTACTTTTTCCATGTCTTATTCCTCGTTGACAGATTGGTTGTTTAGCTTGTTAATTGAAATTGCGCCAATTGGCTGCTTGTTACTCACTGCATAATAAATGGCATGTGAATGGGGAGTGTCGTTACACAAATCTAAATCTTGCTGAGTGTAACTGACGTATACAGGGTGCTCAGGGTCAATAGCTTCATTTTTAAGAAGAAATGATTTGTGCGCTTGCGTGTGTTTTTTCTGACTTTTAGCACTGAGAATTTTATGGTGCTTTTGGTGCATGTAACTAATTAGATTTTTATCACCAGCAGGATCATAGCCTTCAATTTCATTTATGGCCATGGTGTATGTGTCCTCTATTTCAGAACACGCATATTCAGGCAGAAAATTAAAGCTGCCATTTTCTAACACCTCACATACAGCCATTTGCACATAACGGCTATCACCCCGCAATGATGATTTACTAATTTTCTTTTTATCGCTCTTGGGCTTACTTTTAGGAAAAGAAATAGGATCATGCACTTTAGCCTCAATGACCTGTACACTTTTCTTAAGGGCTGCAAGCAAATCGCTTTCGACAGCTTTTTGCCCAGAACTGCTCGCATAAAAACTCTCATAAAGCTGGTACAGCTCAGCAATAGTGAGTGACTGCTCAGCTATATTCAGCTTCAAAAAATCATACCATGCGATTGCACTATTCAAACTATTAAGACCACTTAAAAACCTAGCACAAGCACCTGTTCGCTTGCCATCTGCCAATGTTTGTGGAATAGCGACAATGTACGAATTAACCGATTCATTCTCACCGAATCTATCTAGCCTACCAAGGCGTTGCAGCCAATTTTCAGCATGAGTGAACTCAGTCACCATATTTTCACAGGTGATGTTAAGTGATGCTTGTACTACAGGACCACTGCGCAACACCTCGTATGCTCGGCTACCCTTTTGCTTAAATGATTCAAATATCTTTGTGAACAGCGCTGCTTTATCAGACCTCTTAAATTTTGAGTGAAACAATACGGCGTTTTCTTTTGCTTGATTAGCGATGAAGCTCATTTGCGCCGTAGTGGCGGTGTTGCTGATAACAATACTATTGCTAGGCTGCAATGCAAATAACGGATTTTCAGAATCCTGCTTAGCCTCATCAAATGCTTTAAACTCTATTTGGTAATGTCGCTGATTAAAACTCTCAATACCAATTACATCTTCACGCTCAATTTCCAGCAAATTTTTCAAAAAATAATAGTTTGGCGTGGCAGACACCAATAACGCTTTTGCGCTATTTTCTTGCAGCTTCTTACATTGCACCAACTCTGCAAAGAGCAAGTTAAATGCGGGCATATTGATATATTCATGGTATTCATCAAAAACCACATGTGTAGACATAAAAGTCACAAGACTAGTCACATTGCGGTGCGTAATAAGCGAATTAATGACTTGATCTATTGTTGTTAATACCACGTCACCTGAAAACTCTTGGCCTTCTAGCGTGGAGATTTCTACGCCTGATTGCTTAATTGACTTAAATTCACCTGTACAGATTTCAATTTTTGCATTAGGCAAGTATTCATTTGACGTTAAATCGTTATACAAGCCTTCGCATACCTGCACACGTGGGCACACCCAGATTATTTTTTTTACCTGTGAGTTACTTGCCCACTCCAATGCAATTTTAGTTTTGCCACAACCAGCAGGGCCATTTAACACAGCAACACCTTTCACGCCTACTAGTTTTTCAGCGGCCTCACGCTGCTGCACATTTCGGTGACTATTAGGGTAAGCAGACTCAAAGCCCTGCAAGCATTGCTGAATATTATTTACCAAATCGCTTTCTTTACTCACTACCACATCTAGCAATGCTGTCAGGGTACGTTGCTCTATATGATTAGCCAATTGTTCTTTGGTTAGCGAGGACACCAATCTATCAGCAGAAATGACGGCAGCTCTTGCAATGCTTTGCTTAGCGTTTTCATTTACGTTTGCAACATAATCATCAACTTCTTCATTACTTAAAGAATATGATTTGTACTCAGGCAATTTAATTTTTGTTAAGCCGTAAAGCTTGTCGTCATCGATAGACTTCAAAAGGCCAGATAATTGCAACTTCTCATCTTCGTCATACTGTGCGCCAATTGCATTAACCGAATTGATGACTGAATGCACAACCGCAAATAAATCCTTTAACTTTCCAGCGCCTAAGCTTTTATTAAGTTTCTTATGAATAAATTCTAAAGAAGTAAATTCATCTTTTCGGATAGGCTTTGCGTGGTGCCAATAAATAACATGCCGGATTAGATTTTTGTTCCTTCCATTAATCCCTTTAAAACTATCGTCATCTAATAGATGGTACAAAAATAACGATATTTCATTGTGACGAGCATGATCCTCAAACGTAAACTTGCCTTTGTCGATATGTAAACCATCATCGGGAAGCTCGTTCGTCGAACTTTTATTCATTATCCCTGCCAGCCACGATTGAAATTCAGGGTCAAGCTTACCTATATCATGCAAACCACCAGCAACAAATGCAGCAATAGCTAACTTATCATCATCTAGCAGTTTTTTTATCAAGCCATAAGCGACATAACCTACAGCAAATAAATGCTGATCCAATGGCTGTTGTTTGGTATTGGCAAATGCTTTTTCTATCATCATTTTTGTCTCATCTGTTTTTATTTCACTTTCCGTATAATTCACCGGCACCCTACCCACCTCATCAAACTGATTCTTATTCCCCACCACCCACAACAACTCACTGCGCGCGCGGCTGCGAATCCAGTGGCAGGCTACTGCAGTATTTTTGCTCGCGGTTTGGCGTAGCATTTTTTTAACAACCGCTAAGCCATCTTCCGTAATAACGGTTTGCCACGTGTTATCGCCAATTCGGTCGGCAAAGGCATCTAGCACTCGGCGTGTTTTTTTGAGCGAATTTTTTTGGCACTGTGAAACAAAGGTTACCATCATGACTGGTGATCCATTTCGTCGTCTGTTTCGCTGTCTTCATCATCCTCAACGATAAGATCATCCTCTAGCACTTCGTGCTCGCCCGCCACAAATTTATTTTCCACTGCCTGTTCTTCTGGTTTGCCTCGCAGCGCTAAATCTTTCACTTGGTCGAACATAAAGTCTAAGGCTTTGTGATTGGTGAATGATTGCAAGCATTGCTGGCGAAATTCTTGTTCAGTAGCATTTTCTTTGGCGCAGATAAATGCCCACGGCAGAACTATGGCATCTTTAATTAAGTCGGCAATATCGAACACCAGTGCGCCACGGCGTGTTTTACCGTGCATGACGGCAAAGCCATGGGGAATGCCTAACACCCATAATGTGCAGGCAGCTAAACCGTAGGCTAAATAGTTGCCGTGGTTTAAAAAGGCATTAGCCTTGTCTATGCCTTCACGTGCACGGGTGAAGTCTGCGTGTTTAGTGTGTTGCGCGGCATATTTATAGAGCACCTTGGTGAGCTGTGCTTCGGTGAGTAATATGTCGGCGGGCTTTTGCGCTTGTTCGGTTCTTTCGCTAAAAATGTGTAAGGCTTTTTGAATATCGCTATCGTTGGTGGTGAAGCCCTCAATTTTTAAATCTTTATCTTTTTGCCAGACATCGGTTAAAAATTGAATGCGTGCGTGTTGTAATTTTTTAGCAGCGGCTAAGCGTTGTGTATCGTCAAACCAAAAACTTAACCAACCTTGCAAATATTGCGTGGGGCGGTATTCGCCTTGTGGTGTCATCCACTCTATTTCATTGCCCATATACAAGGGCGTCCCGCCACCGCCACAAAAGCCGATAAGTACGCCAGCGCGCGCCAACATTCTTACAGCTGCGTGGGTGACAGATGTGCCACTACCCAACAGCAGCACCGTAGTATTGGCAATGGGAATATTCCAATAATGGTTTTGGTGCTTGGCTTCTTGTAGGTAGAGCACACGGCCATCTTTCTGCATTACGCGGCAATGCTCTAGGTAATAGAGATTGGCGCGCTTTGAATGCAGTATTGCTTTTAAATCTGAAGGAGACAAATCGTCCATTACACGCACCACACTAGGTTCTTCGTTCTGCAATTTACAGACTGTTGTAACTTTAACAAGCCCTGCTCAAAAACACAGGTAAACAGACTTTGCAGGTAATTGCCATTACGCGCAGTTAACCCTCGAATAACCACGGTTTTATGTCAGCTTGGTTTACAAGTACGAGTTGTTGCGCTTCGGGGGTGCCGTCTAACATTTTGGTATTTATTTGCATTTCGCGGAGTAAGTAATTTACCAAGCAGCCTTTGGTGGTGATGTGGAGTTGGCCGTTTTGCATTTGGTAGTCGTTTTCTAATACTTCGCGTTTGGCAGACGATAAGCGCGGGTCGGGCTGCAAAATAAGTGTGACTTGGGTGTTCCAGCCTGCATCTTGCGCGGCGGTGTGAAGGGATTTCTCTAATAACTCTGGCTCACCGCGAAAGCGGCTCAATACAAAATCGCGGTATTCGCTGCTTTTTTCGCACCATGCACGCAGGTGCCAACGCAAACCGGTGTTTACAAAACTGTGCGGTGCTATAACACGCCCTTCGCGGTTAGGGTTATTAAGCGAAACGTAATCGACCTCGATTCGTTTTTGTTGGCGAATCGCCGTTACTAAACAACGCATAATCTGTGGCGATATTTTGCGCGCTGGAATTTTTAACGATTCTGACAATAGTGGTGGCGCAGCCGATGGCAATTGGCCGGTGTGAAACCAATGTAAGTATTCATCCACTTGAGTGGAAATAAACTGCGGTAAAAAACTGGCGGCAGGAATATTTACTTTTAGTGAACTGTCGTAAATCAGATTGTCTGGCGCTAGGTTTTTATAGTTATTTATATCTGCACTATTTTGTTGGCGGCTCTGGCCAAATTGTTGTGCAAGTGTGGTGGCGTTAATGCGCCCTTCCCAATAGGCAATTAACTCTATAAAACGGTAGCGCTGTTGTGCTGAGGTGTTATCCATGTGGATCCTTGTTTTTAGTATTAAGTCGTAAGCAGCTATACCTTTTTACCTTTAGTTTTGCAATCACAACCAATTGCGTTGGCTGAGTTGTTGTTGCTGTGAATATTTAAAGAGCAACCCATTCCCAACTTCATTTGGAAAAGCCCCCCATCCAGCCTCCACCTCCACAAAGGGGAGAGGCTCTAGATTTCCAAAACCCCCATTTTGGTATACCCTTGCGGCCCTTTGTTTATCTACCTGAACGCCCTGTTTTATGCGCCGCCAAGACTTTTTTTATGACCTGCCCGATGCCCTTATCGCCCGCGCGCCTACTGCGGAGCGCAGGGGTAGCCGTTTGTTGCATTTGGATGGCCCTAGCGGTGCCCTCGCCCATCGCCAGTTTCCTGAATTATTGGATTTGATTAACCCCGGCGATTTAATGGTGTTTAACGATACCCGCGTGATTCCGGCCAGAGTATTTGGGCAAAAGGAATCTGGCGGGCAAGTAGAGATTCTGGTGGAACGCGTGTTGGATACCCACCGCGTACTCAGCCATACCCGCGCGAGTAAATCTCCCAAGACTAATTCCATAGTGATTTTGCAAGACGGCACGCGCTTAAAGATGGTGGCGCGCCACGATGCCTTGTTTGAGTGGGAGTTTCAAACCGAAGAAACCGCGCTTTCCGTGTTAGACCGTGTTGGCCATATGCCTTTGCCGCCTTACATAGACCGTGAAGACGAGCTGAGCGACCGCGAGCGCTATCAAACCGTTTACGGTCAAAAACAAGGTGCTGTAGCTGCGCCTACTGCTGGCTTGCATTTTGATGAGTTGATGCTGGAGCAGTTGCGGGAAAAAGGCGTACAGATTGCGTTTGTGACCTTGCACGTAGGCGCAGGTACTTTTCAGCCCGTGCGCGCCGATAATATTACCGAGCACCACATGCATTCTGAGGTAATGGATTTATCGGCCGAGGTCTGTGAGCTGGTGAGAAAAACCAAAGCGGCTGGCAAGCGCGTGATTGCCGTGGGCACAACCAGTGTTCGCTGCTTGGAATCTGCCGCACAGGGTTTTAATACTCCTGGGCACAAGGGCGAGATTCACCCTTACCAAGGCGAAACGGCGATCTTCATTTTCCCCAGTTATCAATTTCAGGTGGTAGATGCGCTAGTCACTAATTTCCATTTACCCGAATCGACTTTAGTTATGCTGGTATCTGCCCTAGCGGGTTACCAACATACGATGAATGCCTATAGAGAAGCCGTCGCCAATCAGTACCGCTTCTTTAGCTATGGCGATGCGATGTTTGTGACGATGAACCCTAATGCGATAAGCACACCCTCACCCTAACCCAAAACAAGAGGGGACTAAAAGCACCCCACCCTAGCCCTCCCCTTCAAAAAGGGAGGGACTCGTAAGCAGGGAGTCAGCCCCTCCCCGCTTTTCAAGGGGGAGGCTGGGACGACTGCATGGATGCAGGAGGTAGAGTAACGCAGGAGCAGTTACCGAGGGAATTTTAACAACTTAAAACTGAGATATACCCGTGACCACTTCCGATAAAAGCAACACATGTTTTATGCAATTTGAACTCGATGCCCCCGTAAACAACGAGGGCAGCCGCGCTCGCCGAGGCCGCATGGTGTTTCCGCGTGGAGTCGTCGAAACGCCCGCCTTTATGCCTGTGGGTACCTACGGCACGGTTAAGGGTATGACGCCAAAAGACATCGAAGAAATAGGCGCACAGATTATTCTTGGCAACACCTTTCATTTAATGCTGCGCCCCGGTACTGACGTGGTAAAAGCTCACGGCCCTTCTAACTCAGGAACCCTTCACGATTTTAT
>SYDJ01000123.1 GCA_005801205.1 Gammaproteobacteria bacterium | reverse complement strand
TGAGACCTTTGCACGAATACTACGCTCGACATAACTGCGTTAAAAATCACTAAAAAATGCTCATTTACTCCGTGTAAACTCCGCTTTTTTAGCGATTTTTGCCTTGTTCTGTCATCGCTCGCTACTTCGTGCAAAGGTCTCAGGGTATTTAATCTGCATCAAAGGCGGAGAATGTATTGTGTTGTCGCGCCTCTGCCAGCGCCTCTTGTAGGGGGCGTGGTTTACCAAAATAAAACCCCTGTGCATCGCCACAGCCGCAGCTGCGTAAAATTTCGGCTTCCAGTTGCGATTCAATGCCTTCTGCTGTGGTATCGAGCATTAAGGCGTCGGCCAATTGGATAATGGCGTTAACAATGGCCAATGCGCCTGTGTCTTGTGTCAGCGCGCTGACAAATGAGCGATCTATCTTCAATTTATTTAGCGGAAACGTACGCAGATAGGCGAGCGATGAGTAGCCTGTGCCAAAGTCGTCCAACGCAATTCGCACGCCAAGCTTACGCAGCGCAGTCAATGTTTCTTGGGCGGAAATATTGTCCTGTATTAGCAGGGATTCGGTAATTTCCAATTCCAGTCGCGCGGGTTCTAAGCGGCTTATCTGCAGCGCCCAGCGCACAACCTCAATAACATTGCCTTCACGAAATTGCACGGCCGAAACGTTGACGGCAATGCGCCATTTCTCTGGCCATTTCGCCGCGTATTTACAGGCGTCAACCAGCACCCACGTACCTATGGGAATAATTAAATTAGACTCTTCTGCCAGTGGAATAAATTGCGCGGGAGAGATTAAACCCAGCTCAGGGTGGTGCCAGCGAATCAAGGCTTCAAAGCCGATGACTTCTTGTGTGGCTAATTTTATTTGCGGCTGAAAAAACAATTCAAATTGGCCGACAATAGGTGTTTGCGGCCAGACTAAATCTTCGCTGAAGGTTTTGTTGAGCAACTTGTTTGTGGCGGCATGTTCTTCTAGGGCGGCACGCATATCGTTGAGCAAATGGAGTTTTTGTTGTGCAATAATTTCCATCCCTGGCTCATAAAAACGAAAGGTGTTTCGCCCTGCAGATTTGGCGGCATAGAGCGCCATATCCGCATTTTTTAACAGGGTTTCCGTATCGCTGCCGTGATTGGGTGCTAAGGCAATGCCGATGCTGCAGCCAATTTGTAGGTTTTTTCCGTTAATCACACAGGGCGCAGCAAAGGTGTTGAGCAAACGCTGTGCGAGCTGCCCCACTTGTGCGGCAGAGTCTTCGCATGGGCTGATAATGGCAAACTCATCGCCTCCTAGGCGCGCGAGTAAATCATTGTTGCGCACGGTCTTGAGTAAACGCTGCGCCACATTTTTTAACACCAAGTCGCCCACGCCGTGGCCGAGTGAATCGTTCACATTTTTAAAATTATCTAAATCTAAAAAAAATAGAGTAAATGCTGTGAATTGATTTTGTTTTTTTAGCGATTCGAGCTGCATATAGAAGCAATGGCGGTTGGCAAGATTGGTGAGTGAATCAACATTGGCTAAGCGT
This sequence comes from Gammaproteobacteria bacterium, assembly GCA_005801205.1. Classification (GTDB taxonomy): domain Bacteria; phylum Pseudomonadota; class Gammaproteobacteria; order Pseudomonadales; family Cellvibrionaceae; genus Cellvibrio. The sequence goes on along the minus strand of SYDJ01000123.1, from coordinate 7,243 downwards.
CGCATTTCCAACTCAGCATTGCGTTTGTGAGTCACATCGGAACCTACACCGCGCCAGCCAATGAATTGATCTTTGCTATTAAATAAAGGTTTTGCGGTGAGCTGCCACCAATGGCGCTCACCGCGAATCAAAATGGGGATGACCAGTTCGCGAAACGGTTCTTGTTGCAGGAGATGCTGTTCGAGTTGAGCAATGGAGTTATTCTCGGCAAATTCGCTGCGCGCGTAGTCAGCGTCAAACAGTTGAGCGAATGAATGCTGTGTTAGCGCGGCGGTAGTTTGACCTAATAGAGATGCCAGTTTTTGTGAAGGGTTGCGCAACACGCCGTGGTGATCAAGCTCCCATAGCCAATCGCTGGTGTGCGCTTCAAAATCGTGTAATAGCAAGCTGACCAATTGCTGTTGATGTGCAGCCTCCGCCTCGGCCATTAAACGCGCGCCAAAGGTTTTTGCCGATGACAATACTGCTGAGCAAACGATAAACACATAGAGCAGTAGGAGTATGGCGAGATCCCAATTATGGCTAATACCATCTTTGATTAAGGCCACTTCGCAGCCTAGCCCAACCAGTAACACATAGGCCATAGCTGCTTGGGGGATACTGGATAACGCGAAACCTCCCGCACAGAGCATGCCCACACAGACAGAGATGAGTAGCAGCGTAAGGTGGGTGTCAGCATTATTGAAGACTAGAATGGGCAATAGCGCCCAAATCAGCCCAAGCGCAGCGGCATGTTGGGTTGCACGTGTGAGCGCTCGCGTGGAAACGCGTTCCGGAGCAGGGCGTTTACGTTGTACCAACCAGGCACGAGTGCTCTTGTAAATAACGTATCCCAACACCGCTGACCAAGCGGCCACATAATGAAATGATGGTGAATCAAAAAAAATAACCAAAAGTGCCAATGCATTAAAAGCATTGGCGATCATCGTTAGGGGCGTTAAACGCAGAATTGATCGTATTTGCTGTGCGCGGAAGCCAGCCGCGACTGTTGGGTCGGCATCATAAATACGAAAGTATGCACTCAAGGCGCGCTTTAAATAGCGCCAGCGCTTAGTGAAATAGTCCATTCAAGATTCACGGTGTTAAAGGGAATTTGACCAATTGAACACGGGCAATATTGTTGGAATCCTGGTGCCGTGCGTCGCAATACGGGCAGCAAAAAATACCCTAAGCTGCTTATTCAGACTAGTTGAGCTGGGGGGGCTGTCAAGGGCGGGGTGGTGCGTAGAGAGAGGGGTAACCCAAGCCCATCCTTGGGTTTGAGATGGGCTTGAGTGAGTTTATTTCGGTTGATCTATAACGGGTTCAGGCTTTTTCTCGATATTGGTTGGCAAAGGCATATCGCGCTTAGCGTTATCCAAATACTTCTCAGATTTATCTTCGCTCAACGGCGCAGGGCCAGGGAGGTGATCGCCCTCAGTTTTAACGAGCTTATCGTTTTCAAAGTAAACCGTGTATAGGTGTTTGGTGTAGCTGCCATCGTGACCGCGTTTTAGGCTGTAAAAATAATCCCAGCGGTTATCGTTAAAGGTATCGGGCAATAAGGTGTTGCCTAATACAAAGCGCACTTGGCGTTTGCTCATTCCCAGTTTCAGCTGGCTAGCCATTTCAGGGGTAATAATATGCCCTTGCTGAATGTTGAGTTTGTGCACGCCGGGGAAGAATCCACAGCTGCTAAGCGTTAGTGCACAGAGTGTGACCAGTAAAATACGACTGGCTAATTTCATAAGAGGGCTTCCACTAAATAATTTGAACACGGATAATACCCGAACCACAGGAAAACTGAGAAGGTTTTGGGGGAAAAATGGCAGATGAAAACCAAGAGTTACGCAAAGTAGGCCTTAAGGTCACCTTGCCACGGATAAAAATTCTGCAAATGCTGGAATCCGCCGAGCAACACCACATGAGCGCAGAGGATGTGTACAAATCCTTGATTGAGCAGGGTGACGATGTTGGTTTGGCAACGGTGTACAGAGTTCTCACGCAATTTGAAACCGCAGGCTTAGTGGTTAGACACAACTTTGATGGCGGCCACTCGGTATTCGAAGTCGCCCGTGGCGAGCATCACGACCACATGGTCGATATAGATAGCGGAACTGTAATAGAGTTCCATAACGATGAAATTGAAGCATTGCAGCGTCGCATTGCCGCTGAACATGGTTATGAACTAACCGATCACAGCTTGGTGTTGTACGTAAAACCGCTGAAACAGTAAACGCGGTTTTTCTATCAGGCTAAAATAAAAAAGGGTGCAGTAAATTGCACCCTTTTTTCATTTTTATAGATTATTTCAGATTTGCTTTAACAAACTTCACCGCTTCGGTAACCGCCTGCGTCCGCGTCACACCCTTTTCCAAATAGTGATCGTCACCTTCCAAGGTTATTAGCTGAACAGATTTATTGTTTTGCTGTAGTGCTTTCAACATCTTAACGGATTGTTCCGGCTCTACAGTTTTGTCATTTTCAGAATTGATCAAGAGAACGGGTGCTGTAAACTGTTTGGCAAACTTAAATGGTGAAATTTGCTCTAAGAATTCTGAGCTGACATCGCCATTGGCTAGCTGTAGTTTCCAGTAGCTAAAGGCTTCGCTGTCTTTTCCGTTGCGATTTTTTTCATAGCTTAAAAAGCTGTTCATATGGCTTATGCCATTAATGGAAACAACACATTTATAAGTGTCAGGTGTGAAGGCTCCACCCGCAAGGGCTGCATACCCACCGTAACTAGCTCCTACAATACAAACACGTTTTGGATCAATGATTCCCTTTGCGCTAAAAAATTTCACGGCATCGGTAATATCGTCCTGCATTTTTTTGCCCCACTCACCGTAACCCGCATCTCTGTGTTTAAATCCGAATCCACTAGAGCCACGAAATTGCGGTTGAATAACTAAATAACCTTCGGATGCTAATGCTTGCGCAAAATAATCAAACCCGATGGTGTCATGGTATTCGGGCCCGCCATGCGGATAAATCACGACAGGTAAATTTTTAAGCTCTGCTGCCTTCGTGCGAGGAATAGTTATTAGTGTAGGAATTTTCAAGCCATCGCGCGCGGTGTAAGCGATTTTGCCGAGCGGATTAATATCCTCTGCTTTAATCTGCGGGCGGCCAGTGGTTAAAAACACTGGCTTTTGATCGCCACTAAATAAAAAATAATCGCTTACATAGCTAGAGCCCTCAACATGTACAGTTATATGCTTCCAGTCTGGGCTCCAATCATTTAAAGAAACTGCCTGCTCAGGAAATTGCGCAAGAATATCTTTAATTCGTTGATCTAAAGCGGGGTCAAAAAATTTATAGCTAGGAACAAAGCCTGAGTATCTGACGCCATAAACAACGTGTTGGGAGTCGCGGATAATCCCTTCGATATCAGCCCCTTCTTTTGCAAAAATGGATTTAGTGATTACGCCATCGGCTAGAGCCATTAAATTATATGAAGTATGATCTGTCTTTTCATCTCTATCTAAAAAAACTAAAGATTTGAAATCAGCCGTTAGACCAACAAAATCTTTATTGCGTATGGGCGTTGACTCAGTAAATATCTCAATCCATTTACCATTTTGTTTGCTCAGAATTTTGTGCTCATTGGTTCGGTTATTATAGTCTTCCATTACAAGGGCATCTCCTTGTGGGTCAACAAAGAAGGCTGCTGTGGTTTGGCGTCCCTCTTTAGCCATCGTAACCTGATTTCTAGTGAGATTAACTTTGTACAGGTTGTAGGAAGAATCTGGGAACCTAAAGTCTACATCGCTCCATGCTGGCATGAGCGCATACTTGCCATCAGGTGTTATGCCGGCGACTTTACCTAAGCCAGTTTGGCCGGCTAGAATTTTGTCACCGGGAATAAGTAATTGACGTATTTTTTTGTCATCTATGTTCAGTACGAATGCGGTACTTAAATCAAATTTTCCAAGGAATCCTTGTACTCTCTGGTATTCGGAAACAATTAACATGATCTGATTTTCGTTCAAAAAATAAATACTTTGCGGTTCTAATTTAGCAATATCGATCGCGAGTAAATTTTTCTTCTGGCTTATAGACGTTACTATAATAGTATTCTGTGAATCAGTTACTTTTCGGTAAGCAATTGACTCACCGCTGGGAGAGATTGCAACCATTTGCATACTAGGTAATGCCCCATAGTCATTTAGTGTAGGGCTTGCTATTGCGATACTGCTTGCAACAAAGAATAAGAAAAAAAGTGGTTTAAATATCCGTTTGATTAAAAACATTGTTTAACTCCATATTTAATAAATATTGAAGATCGATGGTTTGATCGCAAAGTGTTTATTTTAATCGCAAGCGAGGCGTTTAATGTGGTGTGGTGAAACTAGGATGAGGTAATGGCTACTCATGTCCTTGGTATTAAGCTCGTGATGATGGCGCACAACACCTATCGTCACCTTGCCAGATTGTGCTGTGAAAGAAAAGTAGGCTTACGACAGAATATTAGCCTGCAAGAATCTCCCGCGCATGTGCCAGCGATTGCTCAGTCACTTTCGCCCCGCCTAACATGCGTGCAATCTCGCCAACTTTTTCTTCGCCTTCCAATAAAATCAGTGTGGATTCTGCGCTCGTCTTTGTAGATTTTTTGCTAACCAATAAATGCTGATGCCCTTTGCTGGCAACTTGCGCTAAATGCGTTACGCAAATCACTTGGCCTTTTTCGCCCAGTTGGCGTAGCAAGTTACCGACTACATCCGCCGTTGCGCCGCCAATACCGACATCCACTTCATCGAATACTAATGTTGGCGTTGCAGAAGTTTGCGCTGTGATCACTTGAATCGCCAAGCTTATACGTGAGAGTTCACCGCCGGATGCAACTTTTGCGAGTGCTTTGGGTGTTTGGCCGGGGTTGGTGCTAATTAAAAACTCCACGTCTTCCAAACCATTGGCAGAAGGTTTTTCTATCAGGGAATTTAACGTGACAGTGAGCTTGGCATTTTCCATTGCCAAGCCTTTAAGTTGATCGTTCACGAGTTTGGCAAGATTGGTTGCAGACTTTTGACGCTTGTTGGAAAGCTGACCCGCTAACTGTAAAAACGCATTTTCAGCGGTGGCTACTTGCTGCGCGAGTTGATCCAGTCTGGCATCGCCGCCCTGTAGTTGATCCAATTCAAAACTCAAGCGCGCAATTAATTCCGATAATTCTTCAGGGCGAATACGATGCTTGCGTGCGACATCGTAAATCGTGCTTAAGCGTTCCTCTACCACTTGCAAGCGTTCTGGGTCGAGGTTGAAGGTGTCTATGTGATGATCAATTTCGTGGCAGGCTTCCTCTACTTGAATTTGCGCGCTAACCAATAATTCTTCGGCGGCCACGAGTGCAGCCGATTTTTCCGGCATGTCGCGCAAGATATGAAGTGCGCGGTGCAAGTTGGTATTCAGGCCAGATTCGTCGTCGTTACACAGCGCCAAGAGTTCATGGCTGCCCTGCAAAATATCGCCCGCGTTGGCAAGGCTGCGCTGTTCAGCTTCTAGCTTTTCTAGTTCACCCGTTTGCAGGCCGAGCTGATCTAATTCGTTTACTTGGTAGCTCAGCAATTGAAAACGCGCACTCACTTCGGCGGCGTTATCGCGCAGGTGTAAATAATGTTCCAAACGACTTTGCCATTCGCGGTAGGCGAGACGCACTTGCTTGGCGAGTTCAGCTTGGCCGCCAAATTCGTCTAGCAAGCGGCGATGAGTTTCTTTTAGCAATAATGATTGGTGTTCGTGTTGGCTGTGAATATCAATCAGCATTTCGCCTAGCGTGCGCAGCTGCTGCAAGGTTGCTGGTTGGCCGTTAATGTAGGATTTGGATTTGCCTTCATTGTTAATCAGGCGACGCAGCAGGCATTCGTTAGGCGAGTCCATTTGCTGCAAATCATTGGCGATTAACCATTCCTGCGCGGCGGGAATTCGGCTGGTATCAAAGCTGGCGGTAATATCGGCGCGGCTTGCACCCAAACGCACGCGATCAGCCTCGGCGCGGTCACCCAAGGTTTGGCCAAGGGCATCCAACAAAATGGACTTTCCCGCACCTGTCTCACCGGTAATCACGGTCATACCGGGTTTCATATCCAGGTCGAGCTTTTCAACCAGCGTGAAATTTTGAATGCTGAGGTGTGTGAGCATGGTGGCACCCTAGAAAAACAGATAGACGTTTATCTGGCTATTTATACAGTAAAAATCAGCCTTCATCCAGCGTGTTGTATTGAAAAAAACACTGGGGGTGCTTGAATCTCAAAGCGCTAGCCCCATATAGCAGGCACTGAATTGTTTTGCGGTAGCCAATCCGCGTGAAAATCCTAGGAGAAAACTGTGTCCACAGAAGATTACCAAGACATCCAAAACACCGATGCCCAACCTGAAGCAGCCGCTGCCGAAAAGGCAGAAGTGAGCATTGAGGGGTTGCAGTCGCAGCTAGCAACCCTCGCCGCCGCTTACGAGTCTGCCAAAGAACAATCCTTGCGTTCACAGGCGGATGCACAAAATGCCCGCCGCCGCGCTGAGCAAGATATCGAAAAAGCCCACAAATTCGGCCAAGACAAAATCGTTAACGATTTGCTGCCAGTGGTAGATAACCTTGAGCGCGCCTTGGCGACGATTGATACAAGCAACGAAGCTTTCACCGCAATCGCCGAAGGTATTCAGTTAACGCATAAATCGTTTATTGATGCCCTCGCGCGTCACCAAGTGATTGTGGTGAACCCTCACGGCGAGCCCTTTGATCCCAATTTGCATCAAGCCGTATCGGCCGTGCCGAATCCCGATGTAGAGCCCAATACCGTCATCAATGTATTTCAAAAAGGCTACACCTTACACGGCCGCTTGGTTCGCCCCGCGATGGTTGTGGTTTCTAAGGCTCCTTAAATTAATAGGGAGTCGTCATCCTCGCGCAGGCGGGTATGACGAGTGAAGTAAACGGTGAGCTAAAACCGTAATAGCAACAAAATTTGTAAGGAATTTTTTTGAGCTGCACTTGAATTACATTTGTCAGCTCCAATATAGAAAACAACGGTAGATGAATGCATGTCTCTCGCTGCAAATCGCAGGAGATGCAAGGCAAATCAAACCATAAATTAACATTTCGTGTGATCTGCTTTTTATGCAAAGGGATCCCACAGTAACATCGAAAATCTAGGAGCAATATCATGGGTAGAATTATCGGCATTGACTTGGGCACCACCAACTCTTGCGTATCAGTTTTGGAAGGCGGCAAGCCAAAAGTTATCGAGAACGCCGAAGGCGATCGCACCAC
>SYDJ01000010.1 GCA_005801205.1 Gammaproteobacteria bacterium | reverse complement strand
GACGCATTTCACGGCGCAGTACTTCATCGATGGTTTTGGTGTTGCCTTTGAAGTTGATTCGATTTACATAAGCGCGCTTACCTGGCTCGATAAAGAAGGTCATTTTAACGGTTTTATCGGTGTCATTTTTTTCAGGTACGCCTTCAACTTTAGCAAAGGTATAACCTTCATTACCTAAACGTTGTGTTACATATTCCGATGACGTGGTCATCAATATTTGCGAGAAGATTTGACCTTCTTTCACCAACAAGAATTGACGCAGTATGGCAGGGTCAATAGCAGGATCACCCGCCAAATCAACACTCTTAATTTTATAAATATCGCCTTCAGTCACGTTGATGGTGATGAAGATTTGCGTTTTATCGGGACTCAAAGAGATTTGTGACGAATCCACTTTAAAGGAAAGATAACCGCGATCCATATAGTAGGATTCGATTTTCTCTAAATCACCTTTCATTTTTTCTTTAGAATATTTGTCGTTACCGCTTATCCACGAAAACATGCCCGAGGTGTGCAATTCAAACAGATCAATTAATTCCTGATCGCGGTAAACCTTGTTACCAACAATATTAATTTGCTTAATGCGCGCAACTGCACCTTCGCTGATTTTCACTTTCACTTTTACTTGGTTGCGCGGTAAGTCTTCAATTTCGATTTTTACCGTAGCGCCGTAGCGACCCTGTGCAATATATTCGCGCTGCAATGCCTGAGTGATACCTTCCAAAGTTGCGCGCTGGAAAATTTGGCCTTCAGACAAATCGTTCTTTTTAAGGCTGTCCATCAAGTTTTCAGACTTGATGGCCTTGTTACCGTCTAATTCGATTTTATTGATCGCGGGGCGCTCTTTAAGCACCAGTACCAATACATCGCCATCACGCTGAATCGCTACATCGGCAAAGAAGCCGATTTTAAACAGCTCGCGGGTAGCATTTTGAATATCAGCTTGATTAACCGAATCACCAACTCGCACGGGCAATGCACTAAATACAGTACCTGCCGATACACGCTGTAAACCTTCTACACGTATATCGCTAATCCGAAAGTTGGGGGCCTGTGCATGCACTGCAAAAGACGTGAGCAATAACACTAAACAGCAGAAAAATCGCATTGAAACTCGCTTCATATCGTCTGATCTAATAATAAGAATTCGTCGTGGCAGAGCCGGTCAAAAAGACCGCTACAACCGCATAATATCGTTATACATGGCTAGAATACTGAGTCCAATGACCAGCACCAACCCAAACTGAAAAGCCAGTATTTGTACCTTTTCAGATACCGGCTTACCTTTAATAACCTCAACCGAGAGATATAACAGATGCCCACCATCCAACACGGGAATGGGCAAAAGATTAAACACTCCAAGAAAAACACTGAGCAGGGCGAGGAAGCCAATAAAGCTTTTTAAACCGTTCTGCGCCGAAGAGCCGGCCACCTTAGCAATGCTTATCGGCCCACTCAAGTTTTTTGTGGAAATTTCGCCTAGGATTAGCTTTTTAACAGACAAAAGCACAAATCCAGAGGTATCCCACGTACGTTTAACACCCGCAACCAAGGCACCACCAACGGAATAGTCATAATAGCGAACCGACTCTTCCGATAATGGCTTGGGCGCTATACCAACCCGCCCATAAGAGACTCCCTTTTCGGTAAAAGATTCCGGTGTTACCGATAAACTTAATAAGTCTGTTGTACCCGATGCTGACTTACGCTCCACATCAACATCCACAGGTTCATTTACGCGCGGGCGAATGGCGTTTTGAAAATCGCGAAAATCGCTAACCGCAAGGCTATTGACGCTTACTATTTTGTCATCGACCTTAAAGCCTGCTTTGGCGGCAGGTGAATCTGGCAAGACTTGCCCGACAATGGGTTTGATGGGCGTCATCTCAATCCCCAAGCCCTTAAATGGATCTGGATCTTGCGCGCCACCCATCCACTCATTGAGCGGCACAGACAGCTCATAGGCGAGATGCGAATCAGGGTAGCGAACCTTCAGCTCAAGACTGCCCGTCTCACCCAATCGTTCTATCAGTCGTTTTGCAACCGACTGCTCTGTAGGTGTTTGCTCACCATCAACCGCAAGAATCTCCTGCCCCACTTCAAGCCCTACGTTAGCGGCTATTGAGTTGGGTTCAACGGTTGCGATTACTGGGATTCGCCCTTTATCGCCACCGAGTAGCAACATCCAAAACAGGAAAATTGCCAGAATAAAATTGGCCACCGGCCCCGCCACCACGATGGCCATGCGCTGCCAGACAGTTTTGCGGGTGAATGCCTGTGACAGCAATTCTTTGGGTACGTCACCCTCACGCTCATCCAACATTTTGACGTAACCACCAAAGGGTAACGCCGAGAGCGAAAACTCCGTGCCATGCTTGTCGTAACGACGCCAAAGTACTTTACCGAAGCCTAACGAAAAGCGCAGAACGCGAACACCACACAATCTGGCCACATAAAAATGGCCGTACTCATGCACCGTGACCAAAATAATAATGGCCACCAAAAACGACATGATTTCATATGCCAAATTCATAGACTTACCTAGAGCGCCAAAATCACAGAGTGCGCTAGCTCACGCGCTTTCTGATCGCTGGCTATAACCAGCTCAAGTGAATCAGGTTCAATCACATCCTGCTTATCTAAAACGCTTGTAATGACCTGCGCGATTTGATCGAAACGAATTTTGCGTTGCAAGAAAGCCGCAACAGCCACTTCGTTCGCCGCATTCAAAATCGTAGGAGCCGTTGCGGCGCGAGCGGCCGCCTGTTGCGCCAAGTGCAAGCAGGGAAAACGTTCGTAATCCGGCGCAGAAAAGTCTAGGCGCGCAGTGGCGATAATATCCAAGCTTGCGACACCCGACGCAATCCGTTCCGGCCATGCCAGCGCATGGGCGATGGGCGTACGCATATCGGGATTACCCAACTGCGCCAACACTGAACCATCCACATACTCCACCATAGAGTGAATAACGCTTTGCGGGTGAATCACTACCTGAACTTGCTCTGGGCGAGTATTGAACAGCCAGCAGGCTTCGATCAACTCCAAACCTTTGTTGAGCATGGTCGCAGAATCTACCGAAATTTTTTGCCCCATACTCCAGTTGGGATGGGCACAAGCCTGCTCAGGAGTTACGGTTTTCAAATCCGCCAAGGGGGTATTGCGGAATGGCCCGCCAGACGCGGTTAAGAGAATTTTGCGCACGCCGCTGGATTGCAAACCATCCACTAAATAGTCTGCGCGGTGATTAGGCAGGCATTGAAAAATGGCGTTGTGTTCACTGTCGATAGGCAACAAGGTTGCGCCATGCTCGGCAACGGCGCGGGTAAACAAACCACCCGCCATCACCAAGGCTTCTTTATTTGCCAAGAGAACTTTCTTTCCCGCTTTGACCGCCGCTAGCGTAGGCAATAAACCCGCCGCGCCCACAATGGCGGCCATAACGACATGGGTATCGGCGTGGCTGGCAACTTGTGCGAGTGCATCTGCACCCTGCAGAACTTCCGTCTTACAACCTTGACGACGCAATTCTTCCGCCAGTGCTACGGCTGCCGCCATATCATTTAATACGGCATAGCGGGGATTATGTTGCAGACATTGAGTAGCGAGCACTTGCCATTTGCGATCTGCCGTAAGTGCAAATACCGCATAGCGTTCAGGGTGACGCGCCAATACATCGAGCGTACTGACACCAATAGAGCCAGTAGCGCCAAGAACCGTGACCTGCTGGATACTCATAACCGAACACTCATAGCTAGATTCCCAGTGCCCAGCCACTAGCCAGTACCGCTAAGGCAAATACAGGCGCGGCCGCAGTGAGACTATCTACGCGATCTAAAATTCCTCCGTGACCGGGCAAAATAACACCGCTGTCTTTAACGCCGGCATGACGCTTCACCATACTCTCTAGCAAATCGCCCAATACCGAAAACAGACTTGTGGGAATCACAATCGCCAATAACAAGCAGATATTACTGCCGCTAAAATAGGCGATCATGGCCCCCAAGATAAGATTGGAAACCAAACCGCCTAAGAAACCCTCTAGTGTTTTACCCGGGCTGACGGCTTGGGCAAGCTTGCGCTTACCGAATTTGCGTCCGGCAAAATAACCGCCGATATCTGCCGCCGCGACTATGCTCGCAATCATGATCACCAACCATGCGCCTTGGGGTTGGAAGCGAACATAAACCAACGCAAGCCAAGTGGGCACTAAAACCAACACCCCCATCAACAAGCGCAATAGAGGGTGCCCCCACAAGATCGAACTGCTTGGATAACCCTGCACGAGTAACAAGGCCAATGCCCACCACGCGCAGGCGACAATTAAGAGCGACTTAACGACAGGTAAATTCAACCCTTGCTCGGCCGTACACATCCCCATTAGCCAACAAACAGCAAGCAAGATAGCGCCAATAAAACCGACATAGACAAGGCGCTGCCAGGTTGCACCACAGCTGGATAAATTCGCCCATTCCCATGCGCCAATTAACACCACAGCACCCACAAACAATGGGAAATGCGCAGGCGACAACCCAAACAGCGCCGCTAAAAATACGATCGTTAGAATGATGGCGGTAATAACACGTTGCTTAAGCATGGGAAGCTCCCGCTTCTATTTGATCGCCCGTCATACCGTAACGGCGTTGGCGTTCATGAAAGGCTGCTGCTGCGCGCTTGAGTTCTGCGCCATCAAAATCGGGCCAAAGTTTATCGCTGAAAAAGAATTCAGCGTAGGCACTTTGCCAGAGTAGAAAATTACTGATTCGTACTTCACCACCGGTGCGAATTAACAAATCCAGCGGCGGTAAATCAGCCATAGAGGTGTATTTGTCGAGCAGATCTTCATCGACATCAGCAGCATTAATGCGGCCGTCTTTAACTTCCTGAGCAACTTTTTTCGCCGCTTCAGCAATATCCCAACGGCCACCGTAATCAGCTGCAATCACTAAGGTCATTTTGCCGTCTTTGGTTAATTCTTCTGCCGCTGCAATCGCGTTTTGAATACTTTTACTGAAACGTGTGCGATTGCCAATCACGCGCAGGCGCACGCCTTTTTTCTTAAGTGCCTTAGCTTCGTTTTTGAGGTACAACTGAAACAGCGACATCAGCGCCTCCACTTCAAGCGGCGGACGCTTCCAATTTTCGCTACTGAAGGCAAATACGGTAAGAACTTCTACACCAATTTCTTCGCAAGCAGTCATGGCATCGCGAATGCGTTCAACACCCACTTTATGACCCGCAACGCCAGCTAATCCGCGCTGCTTAGCCCAGCGGTTGTTGCCATCCATAATGATGGCGACAT
>SYDJ01000122.1 GCA_005801205.1 Gammaproteobacteria bacterium | reverse complement strand
CAAGCACTCGAAGTAAGCCATTTCTGGCTCGTAACCAGCTTCAACCAACGTTTCGAAGCCCATTTTTACCAATTCAACGGCACCACCGCAAAGAACAGCTTGCTCGCCGAACAAGTCGGTTTCGGTTTCGTCTTTGAACGTGGTTTCGATGATACCGGTACGGCCGCCGCCCACGCCTGATGCGTAAGAAAGTGCGGTGTCTTTTGCTTTGCCTGATGCGTCTTGGAAGATTGCGATCAAATCAGGTACGCCGCCGCCACGAACAAATTCAGAACGTACAGTGTGACCTGGTGCTTTTGGAGCAACCATGATTACGTCCAAATCTTTGCGTGGAACGACTTGGTTGTAGTGAATCGCAAAACCGTGGGCGAAAGCCAAGGTAGCACCTTGCTTGATGTTTGGTTCGATTTCGTCTTTGTACAATTTTGATTGGAATTCATCGGGAGTCAGAATCATTACCACGTCAGCAGAGGCAACAGCAGAAGCCACGTCAGTTACTTTCAAGCCATGAGCTTCCGCTTTCTTAACGGTTGCAGAACCCGTGCGCAAACCAACAACAACGTCTACACCTGAATCTTTCAGGTTGCACGCGTGCGCGTGGCCTTGTGAACCGTAACCGATGATGGCTACTTTTTTGCCTTGGATGATGGAAAGATCGGCGTCTTTATCGTAATAAACGTGCATGGCATGCTCCTAATAGAGGGGGTTGTAAAAAGTGTATGTCGAAATCGACAGGGTTTAACAAGGCGCGCAGTGTAGAAAAAAACCAACATGACGTAAAATGATATATTCGCAACCTAATGTTGCATTTCTTGCATCACCAAAAGACGGTTATTGTTATGGATGTCACTCGCCTCAGGCTTTTCTCAGCACTCGCCAATAGCCTGCACTTTGGCCGCGCCGCCGCCAGCTCTCACGTAAGCCCCTCTACCCTGAGCCGGAATATCAAGCAGCTTGAGGACGATTTAGGGATTACGCTCTTTGAGCGCGATAACCGTTCAGTCGCCCTGACCCACGAAGGCCAGAGCTTCCTGAATTTTGCGCGGGAAGTATTGCAGCAATGGGAGACTTATCAGGAATCTTTACTCGCCAAGGCCGATCAACTGCACGGTCAGCTCAGCATTTACTGCTCGGTGACGGCGAGTTACAGCTTCTTATATGACATTCTCACCGAATTTCGCGTTAAGCACCCCGGTATTGCGATTAAGCTTCACACCGGCGACCCCGCGCAATCGATTGAACGCGTGCAAGCGGGCTATGAAGATATTGCGATTGCGGCTAAGCCAGAAAAGCTACCCACAGGCATTAGCTTTAAACCTATCGCACATTCGTCATTAGTCTTTATTTGCGCTAAAGACCATCAGGAGTGGAAGGATGCAGACTGGAATCAGATCCCCATTATCATTCCCGAAGAAGGCTTGCCGCGCGAGCGCCTGAATCTGTGGTTTAACGAGCAGGGCATAAAGCCCAATATCTACGCCGAAGTAAAAGGCAACGAAGCAATTGTAAGTATGGTGAGCTTGGGTTTTGGCGTGGGTGTCTTGCCCAAAATCGTGGTAGATAACAGCCCGCTCGCCAACCAAGTGGAAACCTTTGCACGACAGCCGGATTTAGGGCCTTACTCCATGGGAATTTGTGTGATGGAAAAGCGTTTGAAAAGCCCGATTTTGGCGGCGTTTTGGGCGCAGTTGGCGAATGACAAATAAGGCTCAATAGCCAGCATCTTCCACTAAAAAATCTACTTCCAACTTTTTAGCGAGTTTTGTCAGCAAGTCGGTGCTGTTGGCAAACTCGATACGAGTGCTGCGCAACTCAATGCCGGTGCGAGCATCCACCAAACTTAATTCAAGCTCGTAAAAACCTTCGTTATCTTTAACGCGGCTTTCAAGCACCCACTTTGCGCCAAATTCTTTAAAGAAGTAAGGGAATGGATTTTGCGGGCGTGAGCCTATGGCAGATTTGGAGAGCAGTTTTAGGTTGGGATTTTTACGCAATACCCGTAATAAATTCTCATCCAAGCTTTTGGCAATCAACTCGGTTTGCGGGCGCTCAGATAGTGTTGGTAAAACGGCCAAACTGATTTGATTCAGCGTCGATTGGGTGAGCCACCACATAAGCGCAAATGCTAAAAGTACAGCAGCGCCAATATAAAGAAAGAGATTAATTAATTTACGGCTTATAGCGCTAGTGATTTGAGATGGCGCCTTAGCTGCGATGACAGGGGTTGATCCTGAGGTGTTTGATTCAATTGAATTCTGTGCGCCGAGAGGTATAGCCGCGCACGCCCAGCGATAACCCCGCTTGGGCAAGGTCTCAATAAATTTGCTGGACTCATCCAACTTGGCGAGCTGGGTGCGAATATCTGAAATAGCGCGCGTCAAAACATCATCGCTCACAATTTGATTGGGCCACACCGCATCAAATAATTCTGTACGGCTAACCACGTCCCCTTGACGCGCCAACAAATAGGCTAGGAGCTTGAGGTTGATAGGGCTTAAGCGCTGGGTTTCGCCAAGGGCATTTTTCACTGTGCCCAACTCAAGATCGAACTCAAGCGCAGCGCAATTAAAGAGTGTGGGGTGAAGTAGATTATTGTTTGTCATGGCTGCAGTTTAGCAACTTAACTATCCCCGCAACATGAGGATTTGGCGCGCCGAGCTTTTGTAGATGTTTTCCTCAGATGCTTTCGCCGCCTGTATGCGAGAGTTAAAGTGTCATTCACTGAGGAGAGCACTATGAGTCACCCACGATCCCTATTATTTAAAATCATTACACGCAGCCTATTCGTAGGCGGCTTAGGCTTGGGCATTGTATTGATACCCAACCTCTCGATTTTTGATGAAAAATTATTGCCGGAAATTAATGAGTTGTTGAAGACGCCAGTCAATCCAGACATTGAAGGCAATGCGAATTATCACTTCTATGGCTTAGCTTCCGCTTCAGAAAAAGATGCTTACATCGTAGGTAAAGCGGTGCTTCATACCTTGCAATCGAAGCATGCGAAAGGAGAGTCGGCAACGTTAACCGAGCAGGAAAGAGCTGAGCTCCTAGGGAGTACAGGTGATTTGGATAGTGAATGGCCTGAAATCTACCCCGCTGCGAAATGTAGCCCTCGGGAAAGTACGGTCTGCCTAGAGAAACTGATTGAGCAAATAAAAGACAAGCCGCTTTCTAACGAACGATTACTCGCACAATTAAAACGCTATAACACCATTATCCAGCAACCGCATATGATCGAGGATACACGCCTATTAGATTACACATCTCCATTACCAGCGTTTGGGCCTGTGCTCTACCTCAACCGACTGAATCAAGCTCTCGCTTACCAAGAATCCGGCTTGGAGGGGTTAATCAGCCGCAGTGAAATGGATATGAGATTTTGGCGTATGGCACTTGTAGAAAGCCAAACGCTTATTGGCAGAATGATAACTATTAATGCATTACGGGGAGATTTATTGAGTCTATCTTTCGCGATTAACAAACTGCCAAGTCTAACCCCCGCTCACGAGAAAAGACTACGGGATCTATTGAAACCGCTGTCGCCGCATGAAAAAAATATAGAAGTTGCACTCACCTCAGAGCTTCGTTTGAGCGTTAATAATCGAGAATTCTATTCGGAGAATGTGCCAGAAGGTGTTTCTCTACCTTTAAGGTTTTTAATACAACAAACGGCCAGCGTAAACTTGTACTACAAAGAAACAATTAAAACCGGTTTCGCGTTTGGCAAAATGTCGCCTTCAGAATTCTACGAACGTGCGCAAGTCCCAGTAAAGTCGATGCCATTTTCTCGTTTCAATCCTTACAACCTTGGAGGGAAAATAGCTCAATCACAAAATTGGCAAGTCTCACCCTACATCGGCCGCGCCCACGACTTAGCCGGACTTTATTCGCTAGTTACCTTGCAGTTGGAACTAAAAACAAACCCACCACAAGATGTAGCTGCAGCGATCAAATCATCGCCCTACAAAAATCCCTACACCGAAAAACCTTTTGATTACGACCCAGCAACTAAAGCGCTGAGTTTTCAGTGTTTTGAGGTGAAGGACGTGTGCAAGATTACGCTGTAAATAAAAATAATAACACTTTTATGCGCATAAAAGTGTTATTTATTTCATTTTAATGCGCATAAAAGTGGTTTATACTCGGTTTTATCTACCAAAAACTGCAGGTACGCCATGAAACGCTTGATACTCGAAAAGCTGGTCGCTTGGAAAGAGCAGGCTGAACGAAAGCCGTTATTGATTGACGGCGCTAGGCAAACGGGGAAAACCTTTTTACTAAAGGAGCTACTTGGGCGTGAGTTTGCCAATGTTTTGCGGGTGGATTTCCTCGAGACTCCGTCGCTTGCCGATGCTTTTGCGGGCTCGCTGTCACCAGATGATGTGATCTCCAATATTGAGCTACTCACCGGCCAACTCTTTAATACTGAAACTGATCTATTAATTTTGGATGAAATTGGTGAGTGCCCAAGGGCGGTGACTGCCTTAAAATTTTTCGCAGAACAAGCACCCAATTATTTTATTGCAGCCAGCGGCTCCAACATCGGGTTACTCAATTCATTTCCCGTTGGCAAAGTGGAGCAACATAATTTGCGGCCACTCAGTTTTAGAGAATTTTTATGGGCTTCAGAAGAAGCTCTATTGATCAAGGCTTATGAAACACAAACAAATACTGCCGCTGCACACGCAAAACTGTTTGAAAAATTAACAGACTATTACTTTACGGGCGGCATGCCGGAAGCGGTTGCCAGCTGGTTTGATAATAAGGAAAAAAGCATTCTCGAACGAGTGGATGCCGTCAGTAAAATTCACGCCGATTTAATCGCAGGTTATAAAAGAGATTTTGGTAAATACTCCGGCAAGCTAAACGCACAATTAATTGAAGCGGTTTTTAGCAATATCCCATCACAACTATCGGCCGTAGTAGATGAGTCGGTTAAGCGTTATAAATTTAAAGGGGTGTTTGAACCCAAATCACGTTATGCAGAATTTGAAAGCCCGATTACGTGGTTACATCAATGCCGATTGGTACTCAAAAATTATCCAATTGAAGGTCAGCCAAAATCGCCATTGGCGGCTTATCAAAAAGATAAAATGGTGAAATTGTTTTTGTTCGACGTGGGTTTACTCAACCGGATGTTAAACACCCGTTACCAAGAAATTAAACAACAGCGTTACGACTACAAAGGCTACATTGCCGAAAACTTTGTACAACAAGAATTTGCTGTCAAGGGGGGCGAACCCAGTTTTTCATGGTGCGATTCTCGCGCAGAAATCGAATTTATTGTTACCAATAAAGAAGGCTTGGTAATTCCTATAGAAGTCAAAAGCGGAAAGCGCACACGTGCAAAATCTTTGCAATCCTACATTACCAAATGCGCCCCGCACAAAACCATAAAATTGACCGGCACTCAAGGCTCTTCACCCCTAGAACAAACACAGATTGTGATGCCGCTTTATTATGCAGAATATGTTTTTGATAAGATTGAATAACTTACTACAAGCTCAGCAGTTCTTTCAAATCTCCAGCCTGACGACGCGAGACTTCAATCTTGGCGCCGTTATTCATGGTGACGTCATAACCATCATGTATTGCTTCTTCTATGGCGCTGATACAGCGCAAGTTCACAATAAATTGGCGATTTGCACGAAAGAAAAATCGGCTAGGCAAACGTTCTTCAACTTGGTTAAGTGATTTTTTGATAAATGCAGATTTATCATCAAAAAATACCCGCACATAATTTTTACAACTTTCTATGTAGCGAATCGATTCCAGTGTCACCAAGAAACATTTTTCATTGTCTTTAATAAAAATTTGGCTGTTCATTTCCAGCGGTGGCTTTTGCTCTGGCGTAAGCTCCTCTGGAGCAGCCATTAACTTTGCGACTGCTTGTGCAAGTCGCGCAGGGCTAATAGGCTTTAAAAGATAATCAATCGTGTTGTAGTCAAAAGATTTTATTGCATACTCTGAATATGCGGTTGTAAATACAATACGTGGGCTGTAATCCAATTTTTCCAATAGATCAAAACCGCTCGCGCCGGGCATATTGATATCTAAAAAAATAACATCTGGCTGGGTGCGCGCAATCAACTCAATAGCCGTGTCGGGATGATCAGCTTGGCCGACAACTTCTAATTCAGGGAATGCGCCAAGCATACGCACCAATCCTTCACGCGCAACGCGCGTATCTTCTACAACTATAGCCTTCATATTCCAGATTCCTGCGGCACACTCAAGATAACAGAAAAATTATTGCTGGTTTGTTCAATAAGCAAGCTTGCTTTATCGCCGTACAATAAGCGCAAACGCTCCTGAATATTAATCAAACCTATTCCGATATTATTTGAAACTGCTTCACTGCTCAGCAGAGGCTTATTGTCACCACAGCTATTGTTAACCTTAAAAATAAGTTGTTGTTCCGATAGCTTAGCCGTTAACTCAATACCGCCGCCGTGCCGCAATTTATCAATGCCATGTTTTACCGCGTTTTCCACCAAGAGCTGTAAGGTCATGGGGGGAATTAGATAATTATTGAAGCTGGGCGCAACCTTTAAAGAAAACTGCAATCGATCTTCCATCTGCACTTTAATTAAATCGATATAGAGCGAAATTACTTCCAGCTCTTCGCTCAAGCGTACCTTGTCTTGTTTGCTACGTTCCAACGAATAACGCAACATTTCAGACAAGCCCGTTAACATGGTATCCGCTTTTGTCGCGTCTTCATAAATCGTAAAGCGAATGTTATTAATCGCATTAAATAAAAAATGTGGATTCAGCTGGCTCGCCAAGTTGACCAGTTGCGCCTCTTTCAGGCTGTTTTGTAAGCGTAAGTTATTTATCTCAGCCTCACGGATTCTACGTCCGCCGCTTATATTGATATAAATAAAAACCCAAGCACAGATCAATAATTGATTCTGGAAAGTATTGCCGATAGCCATTTGCAGAATCAATTCCACAATAGACATTTTATGCTCAACAATTGCTGGATTTTTAAGCATAAAGTCCCAAGAAATAGGAAGAACTATGCCCAATACAATAACGGTTATTACTATACCTACTATCAACGCATGCAAAAAGACCCATAAGATTTGCTTTGCCATAGATTTTTTTTGCAATTCGTACTTTTTATAAAAATAACGAAAAAGCAAAACACCACATGTATAGGATGGAATCCATATGCATGCGGCTATGGCATTAAATAGCCGCTCCTCTCTCCAAAAAAACATGATTGCACCCTGCGCAAGCACGAGTAAAAGCAGTGCACTACAGTGATACTGCCAAAATAATTTATCGCGGGGAAAAAAACTGGGTTTCATAGAATCTCGTCTACGCACGTAATTAATATTAAACCGTCAGCAACAATCATAAATCACTTATCAGTGACTTATGATTGTGAAGCTTACACCTCGCTGGTGTTCACACTTATCACAAGACCATCACGCATGACTACGCGCGTTATTTTGCGCGAAACCACCTTATCAGAATCTATATTAAATAAAAAAATAAAACTCTGTTCTGATTTCTTAGAGTGTTCATGAATATATTCAAACACTTCCAGCCCGTCCTTTTCCTGCTGGGTACGATCTGGAATCCCCCATTGGGTTAGGAGTGCTTGCCGAGTCGTTTTGTTAATTTCTACCGCAGCTATTTGCTGCTGAGTAATTGCAACACCGCTACTGTGTTCATTAATATGCTGATTGTAAGCACAACTCGATAACAGGATACATGGTACCAATACCAATAGACGTTTCATAACTTTTTTCCTTATTAAAAATATACAGTTTTGTATTTAACAGCAGGGCGAAAATAGGCTTCGCCCTGCTGTATAAATTCTTAAGCCCACATCCGAAACCCAATGAAGCCGTAATATGCGAGAAGCACCGCTAAACCACATTGACTAAGACTTACCGCCACTGAGTGCCAATACATCACTTGATTAACCTGAGCGCGGCGGTATCTAACACAATTAATCAAACTAAATGCAGTCAGTGCAGGGTATATCAGGCTGCACAAAAACGTGGTGATAGTAACCGGCGAAAGTCTTCCTGTATCTTCTACTGAAGGGGCAAAAATATTAGGAGTAAATACTGAAAACACGAGCACTGCGCTGGTAATAAATGGCCACAGACGAATACTAATGGCTATACCTTTTTCAATTTTTCTGCGTGCATTTTGCACCAACCACACGCATGCAAAACCAATACTTGATACTGAAAGCAGCGCTGTTATCGCAATCAAACCTAAAACACCAAATACGCGAATAGGTGATACTTTTTGGTAGAGCGAACCACTTAGATCATCACTCACTTCTACCGCTTCGCCCACGAGAGGGTCTTGCACTATGGCAATTGTCGGTAAACCGGACCATTGATTCGCTAACACATGCTCGCTAATGGCGTAGTCAGTACTTGGGTGCTCCCATCCTCCCAACAAAGGCTCGCGATGAAGGCTATTATTGCTAACCGTGTAGCGCATAACAGCCAAGACTTCAGAGTTAAATCGTGCCGCGTTTGAAAGCGGGCTTATTTGAATGTAATACCCCCCCAGATTTTTAAATTTTTCAGGCAGAGGAATTTCTTTAGCTTTAGTGTTACTACGATCTTTCAGAAGAAATGCCCGAATTAAATTTGGAATTTTATCGAGTGCTTGCCAGTTATCTTGATTGATCATCACCACAAATCCGCTTTTTAATTCGGGGCTGTAATTTATGATGCAATGGCCACCGCTCAGCATTCCTCCATGACCGCGAAATACTACGCCGGCTTGTTTGTGGCCTGTAACGTAATTGTGTAAACCATAGCCTGCTTTGGTTCCAGCTTGTGCGCCCAAGGTACTGGTCGATGTTTCCATGCGTGTAAATGATGCTTCGCTCAACAAGTGCTGCTGATTAAACTCCCCGCGCGCAATTAAAAAATGCATGTACTTTGCCATATCACTGGCACTGGAATTAATACCGCCTGATGGCCGCGCGATGATGTGCCAATATGGCTGAGCTTTGCCGTCCGCAGAATAGAGGCTAGCGCCCTTAGCCTTAAAAAGATCTGATTCAAAAAATGTGGTGGATGTCATTTGTAGCGGGTTAAAAAAATTCGCCTGCACATAGTCTTCATAATCTTGGCCAACAATTTTTTGCACAATGTAAGCGGCAACTGCAGGGCCTGCATTGTTATAGGTGTAACGCGTGCCGGGAATCCAGCGAGATTTGCGGTACTGCGGATTTAAATCCAGCGCCTCTTTTAAACTGGTATTCACACCTTGGCGATAAAAAACAGAACGACTCAAGTCACTCCAACCCGTGGTGTGCTCTAACAAATTCACCAAGCGAATGGGATTCGTTTTTTCCCAAGGGTTATCAAAATAAATTTCAGGCGCTAAATCACTAAGTTTATCATTTAAGCTCAGCTTGCCCTCTTCGACCAATTTCAATACCGAGAGAGCCACAAACATTTTTGAGGATGAACCAAGTCGAAATAAGGTGTTTTCAGTTGCAGGTGTTTTTGTTTCAAGATTTGCCAGCCCCAAACCAGCCACCCAGTAGGGGCCATGTTGATCAACCAACGCAATGCCCAAGCCCGGCAAGCCGCTTTCAACGCGAATTTTTTCTATTGCTGCTTTAAGTTCATCCAGGGTTTGTGGCGTTTCATCAGCACGTGCAGATACTTGCCAACAAGCGATGAAAACAAGAAATAAGCGAACGATGTAGGCCATATAAGGCTCCTTGTATGAATCAGTTGAACAACTAATCGTGTTTCTAGAACACGTATGGCTAGCCTACCCAAGGAGTCATAGATCGTGGTCATTAGGTGCTAAACGGTTGTATTGGGGGTTGGACGGTTTGCTGCGACAAGGCCATAAATTGCTTCTGTAATCAATTACGGCCAGTTAAACCCGCCATACGCCAGTCGGCACCTTTTGAACATAGGCTGACAGCAATGGATATAATATGAACTGCATTCTTCACACAAGGAAACCATTATGAAAGCCACTACTTTTAAAAATATTATTGTTTATTTTCTATCTATTCTTTTCGCCCAATCGTTACACGCGGAAACCAGTGCGCAGCCACCGGTTAAACAAACACCAGCAACATTGGCGGAATTTAAAATAGCACTGGAAAAAATTCGCACTGAAACTGACACAGCTGCAATAGGTATTGCCATTGTTAATCAGGATGGCCCAGTTTGGATTGCAGGCTTAGGTGAAGCGAATAGAGAAAAACACATTAAAGCCGATGAAAACAGCCTATTCCGAATTGCCTCGTCGACGAAAATGATTGCAGGTTTATCGGTACTTAAACTCGTTGAAGAAGGCAAGTTACATTTAACGGATAAGCTGCGTGACCTCGCACCTGAGATTGCTTTTGCCAACCCTTGGGAGGAAACAAATCCAATTTTGATTGGGCATTTGTTAGAACATACTACCGGCTGGGATGTTAATGCCGCAGAATATGCCAATGAAGCACCTGACTCCATGAGTTTACAAGAAGGTTTAGCAGACCCTATTCGTATAAAAGCCAGAACATCACGCTGGGTTCCTGGTACTCGCCATGCTTACAGCAATAGTGGCCCTGTGGTCGCCGCTTATGTTGTTGAAAAAATATCACACCAAAAATTTGAAGATTTTGTGCAAAAACATTTTTTTAATCCGCTACAAATGAACTCTTCCACCTTCTTTAAAACTGAATATTATTTGCAACATGCGGCAATACCCTACTTGGATAATAAACCACAAGAATATGCACAAGTGTATTCAAGACCGTCATCATCATTAAATTCATCCCCTGCAGACATGGCACAATTACTGACATTTTTTATCCAGAAGGGCAGTATCAACAATCAAATTGTTTTATCGCCAGAATCTATTCAGTCCATGCAAACACCACAAACAACTTTAGGTGCAGCACAAGGTATCACCTCAGGTTATGGTCTAACCTTACAAATTTTTGGCAACGACAATCCCAACATTACTCTTTATGGTCATACGGGCGGGCTACCTGGGGCAACAACTGATTTTGCCTATATCCCTGAATTAAAAGTAGGTTACGCCTTAATGTTAACAACCAGCAATGGCCAAGCCGTTGTAAGAACTCAACAGCTCATACGTGAATATTTATTAAAAGGTGTTGTCAATAAACCAGAGCAGGCGATTGAACTGCCACGCAAGTTTCAACAATTAGAAGGGTTTTACCAAAAGCTAAACCCATCAGGAAATATTGAGCTGATTAAAACAGATATTGACGGGATCATGAAATTTTCAGTGAGCGATAACCGTTTGCACAGAGAACCTTTTTTTGGCGGATGGAAAAGCAGCGATTACGCCACCAATGATAAAAACTTAACCAATCCTTATACTGGCTTGCCTTCAATCGCCATTGTACAAGACCCACTTGCCGGCGAAGTAGTTCAAGTAGAAGGTGGCACCTATAAAAAAGTATCCGCGTTTAGCGTTTATGGCCGCCTTGCTCTTTTAATTAGCTTGGCGATATTCAGTGCAATCAGTATTTTATTGGCATTGATCTGGATACCTCGTCGAGTTTTTGGAAAATTACAACATGGTTCGAGCATACAATTGCGTGCGCTCCCCTTAGCCGCCAGCATTTGTTTAATACTTTTACCGCTTGTACCTGCAGTGTTAGGCGCTGATGTTTTGGATTTCGCAAGATTATCACCCACATCTTTCAGCATATTTTTATTAAGTATTATTTATCCACTACTGGCTGGCTATAGTGTGTTTGTGGTTTACAAAAATCGCGCGGCAATCATAAACAGAACAATGAATCGCTGGGTTTATTGGCATTCAGCACTGTTGAGCGTATTGCACTTGATCTTCGCCATTTATGTAGCTTCTTACGGATTTATTGGCTTTAGGCTTTGGGCATAGCAACTAAAACACTAACTCACTCATCCGTGAGTTAGTGTTTTTATTGTCAATGCTTATAAATAACTGATGTCTGTTGATTTTTGGATGCATAGAATGGTTAATTTTTTCTTCCCTAGAGATAAGCAATTTTGGCTGTATCACTGTGGCGTGTTAGCCATTGTCACTATGGTCACTGTAATTACAACTCTGTTATGGAGTAAAACCGTCGCCTTAAATTTGTTTGCAGTTATAACTTTTATACCCTTACTGAGTTTGGCTACTTTATATTTCAGGTGGATTTATAAAACAACAAAATTGCAATCGTTAAGTGTATTAAAATTGACTCCCTTTATTATTTTGTACGGAACATTTTTTGGTTTTTTAATCACAACAATAAATTTTATTTTGTTATTGCCGGCATTTTCAGATGATCTTATTTTTAATATTGTAAAACAAAATCCTAGCATGACGATAGTTGATGTCGTCATCAAATTTATAGTTGGTCAAAGCTTGCAAGCACAATTATTTATTTGCTTGTGGATATTTATTTACTGCAGCATCACAAGCAATAGAAAAATGCAAGAAGCCGAACTGCGTTACTTAAAATCTCAAAATAAGCTAAAAGAAGCTTCGCTCAGCAGCCTTGCCAATCAATTGAACCCTCACTTTTTATTTAATGCGTTAAATAACGTGCGTTTTATGATGCACGAAGACTTAAAATCTGCTGATAAAATGGTTATCTCGCTATCGGATATTTTGCGTTATTCATTAGAAAGTAGCAGGCATGAAAAAGTATGGCTAAGCCAAGAAATAGAAATTATTGAGCGCTATATTGGTATAGTAAAGGCTCAATATGAAGATGAGCTGCAATTTTCTATGGATATTTCGCCCGCTTACCACTCTTGCCTTATTCCACCCATGGCGCTACAGATGCTAGTTGAAAATGCCATTAAACACGGCATGGATAATAGTTATGAGGGCGGTAAACTGGCAATTACATCGCGCGAAATAAAAAATTCATTGGTCTTAACCGTCACCAACGATCTTCCTGCCGATATTGAGATACAAAAAGATACCACCGGCATTGGCCTGGCTAACATAAAGCAGCGCTTACATATATTGTATGGCGACAACGCCAAGCTAACAATTGTAAAGACAGCAACAGAATTTTCGGTTGAAATACTATTACCCATGGAGTTAATGTAATGAAAGCAATTGTCGTGGAGGACTCTCGCCTAGCTCGTGAAGGATTAGTTAAAATGCTGCAAAACTTTCCCGACATTGATGTAGTCGGTACGGCAGACCATCCTTCTAAAGCATTAATCTTAATTCAGGAGACGCATCCTGATGTTATATTTTTAGACATTCACATGCGCGGAAAAAATGGGTTTGATTTGCTGGAAGAATTGGATTATACGCCACGCATTGTGTTTACTACTGCCTATTCTGAATATGCGATTCGCTCGTTTGACTACAATACCGTGGATTATCTATTAAAACCGATTAGTGAAGAGCGGCTTGCCGCTGCAGTCAACAAGCTGTTTTTTAGCGACGACGATTCCTCCCCGAACACTAGGCCTACATTAGAAATAAATAGCAAAATGTTTGTCAAGGATGGAGACAAATGCCACATAGTGTCACTAAACACTATTTGTTACTTTGAAAGCTGTAAGAATTATGTGCGAATTTTCTTTGACGATAAAAATGCCTTCGTCAAAAAATCACTCAATAGCATTGAAGAGCGCCTACCAAAAAAATATTTTTTCCGCGTTAGCCGTCAATACATTGTTAATCTCAATGAAATTAAAAGCATAGAAGAAGCAATGAACGATGGCTATGAAATAACCATGAGCGATGGCAAGTTGCTGGATGTATCGCGTCGCAATGCAATAGAGCTGAAGGAATTGCTTAGTTTCTAAAGAAACCCTACGCATCATAAAACATAAGCCAACAAAAAAGCCGAATCACTTACGCAATTCGGCTTTCATCTTTTAACTCCTCCCCCTTGTGAAGGGGGGAGGTAGAATTTCATCGGGAATGAATTGAGCAGTTGCCGAAGAAAAAAACAAACCCCGCAACACGTTGTAGTGCTGCGGGTTTAGGGAAGTGCTTTTTACATTTAAAAAGAAAGTGATCAGAATTTAATTTTGCTTTGACCTCAGATTTCCAGATCTCGAAAAAAAGACCAGTATTTCTACCAGTCTTTTTATTCTTGGAACCCTCTGATTAGGCCGCACCATTTCCGCTCGGCTTTTCATAACACAATTATTTTTTACATCTGCTTACTTGCTTTTATTTTATTATCCCTTTCTAGAATGTCAAAATAGCGCTTAACTATGTCTGGTACTGAATTATCAAATTCACCTAAGCCTTGGTTGTTACGCTCATCCTGCATTTTCCTATAAATTTT
>SYDJ01000121.1 GCA_005801205.1 Gammaproteobacteria bacterium | reverse complement strand
CTTCATTGGCGATATACAGTTGGTGCGGCAATAATTGCACACGCGGCCCCGCCAAGCCAAAAATAGACGATTGGCGATGCTGATTTAAATAGTTAAGTGTTTTATACCGTAAGGTGAAGTGTGTGTGCTTATCGATTTGGCCGGCAAACAATCGGTCGCGCGGGGTGCTGAATTGCACAAAGCTATCCAACTCAAACTCAGGAATCGCTAGCTCATCTTTTGTCAGATTTTTGTCTTTATCGAAAGCCAAACCGTGGTAGAGCAAACAACCCTGCTGCTCTACTACGCGGGTAATTTTCATACTAGTGCCATCTTGATGGCGCACTTTTTCGCCCACTTGGTAGACCACTCGGCTTACGGGGGCGTTATCCATCGCATAGGTGCGGCGCTCACCGGCAGCGGGAAAACTCAGGGTCAAACGACGATTAGCAATATCCAAGACTATCCCTAAACCCAGCTCGGCCTCGGCCTCACTAATCCACCGTTGGCCTATTGTAAAAGCCTGACTTACAAACTGCGATTTACTCACTCAAATACCTATTTATCAATTGCGCAAAAAGGCGTGCATCATACTGATTTAGCGCTTCAATTCCAAAAATATCCTAATTTATAAGATGATTAAGACAAGTTATTTGATTAGAATTGAACGTTTCATGATTCCTCGGTTACTTTTATGCCTACTGAACACTCCCCCAGCGCAAGCAACAAGAATTTAGATGCATTGCTCAGCCGCTGCAGCTTTTTAACACTGAGTCACAGCAATCAAAAGTTTCCTCACTCTAAAGGCACTGGACTACCGCTAATTGCAGTGACGACCCCCAGCTGCGAGGCAATTATCGCCCTACAAGGTGCACAATTATTAAGCTTTTGTGCAAAAGCTGGCAAACCCTTATTGTGGGTAAGCCCCAACTGTGATTTTACACCTGGCTCGGCACTACGGGGTGGTATTCCTGTTTGCCTGCCTTGGTTTGGCCCTAACCCCTTAGACGCACAAAAACCTAAACATGGTTTTGTTCGCAATAAGGATTGGGAGCTGAGCGATGCCAAATTATTGGCCGATGGCAATGTACAATTGACCTTTAGCTTTACGAGTACGGCCAATGAATTATTTGGCTTCGCTTTTAATGCGCAGTTAATGATGACTCTGGGCACAAGTATTAAATTGGATATCAGCGTCAGCAATGCTGACCAAGCCGATTTTTATTGCAGCTGGGCATTGCATAGCTACCACCCAGTAAGCTCCCTAGGTGCTGTGCGCGTGAAGGGTTTGGATGGAAGAACTTATCTCGATAACCTGGAAGGCTATGCTGCAAAAATTCAAGAAGATGATGTTAGCTTTCCCAATGCAGTAGATCGTGTTTTTCCTGGGATTGAAAATGCAGTAGAAATCCTAGGCACCCCCCATATCACGATCAATCACCACAATTGCCCAAGCGTAATCGTGTGGAACCCAGGCCCAGTTAATGCGGCCGCTATTGCCGATATAGGTGCAGGCAACGAACAAACTTATATTTGCGTAGAGCGCGGTGCTGTACTTAGCGAGAAATGGAAATTAAATGCTGGTGAAACTCAATCGGCGTGGATTGAAATTACAGAAGTTAAATAGTTTTACGTTTACGATTCAATTCGATCTTGCAGAAATAAAAAGCCATCGCGATTTGATGGCTTTTTTATTGGGCATGTGACACACAACGAATCAAACAATGAAAATATAGTTTTATTTAAACCCCAGCTCCGGCGCAAGCTTACGCAAGAACGCCACATGTGCATTGCGTGTTGCGGGGCCTTTGTATTCAAGAATTGTCCACGTTTCATCCGCAATCATAAATTCTTTTGGCGCAAGCTGTTTGTAAGGTGCATGCACCTCCATTTCCATTAATCCCTTTGCTAAATTACTGGGATTGTATTCGTTATAAAGCTCTATCTGCCCTTGCTCTGGATGAATAGTTGATTTGGGCTGAAGAGGAAACTGCACAATAAATACTTGCTTGTCGCGAAAGCTTGCCATCCAACCTTGTGATGGCTGAATCATAAGCTTGCCTTTGCGCGAAACTTTTCCTGCTGGTGGCTGGGTCATATCTAACGACAAAACACCATCGTTGATCGTATAAACCAGCGGCGCATTGCTTGCATCTTCCAGGTTTTTTTGCAGCACATCTGCTGCATCAGCAACAGGCACATAGACCAAGGTATTTGAGGGTACGCGCGTATTAAACCAAAGATCCCAAGCAACATTTTCTTTGCGAATATTTGTTGCACGCACCTGCAACCTAAGGCTATTTTTACGCTCAGGCACTAGCGCATAGGCTTTAACCATTTGCACACCACTGACTGGGCTTTCTGGGCTTTTAAGCACAACCCTTTCTGCACTGTGTTCAAGCACGGTATTCTTCGCAAGAATCAAATAAGGATCTGGTGGCCACACCGCTTTTTCAACTGCTCGTTTAGCATTAGCTTTTTGTTGCATCCACCATTGACTCTGTGGCCCAACCCACATTTCATGCCCAAGATAGCTGATATTGTCCGATTCAGGCGTTACCTGAGGGCGCGTATCTTTTGTATTTAAATCGGCCAACAATAGAAAATTCGGCTGATCGTTTAATGAAAAAGACACCAGACGACCACCTATCTCAGGGGTAATATCTGCCTTGACAACGCCATTGTTGAGTTTGAGCCTTTCAATTTCCGCAGAAGCATTTGTAGCCCCCAAGACTACCGATAAGGCAAAGCCCAGCAAACCAATAAGTTTAGCGTAGTGTTGCATTCAGATTTCCCCAGTGCCTAAGCTTATAAAGCTGCACATTGCTTCTTAGTAAAAAGAATGAGAATGACGACGAAGCCGCTAAATGTCATTCTGAATAATATATTTACAAATCCAAATCAAGCCCTTCTAGGTCCAATTTAAATACGTCATCCACCTCTTTTAATAGATGACTGTAACGTGCATATTGTGTGTTACTTGAATCTATCGATGAAATTCGGCTCAAGGAAGTGCGGCATATACTTTCAAACCCGATTTGATCACCATGATTTTTTACTTCTGCAATAACCGCTTGAATAAGATTTAAATTTAAACCGATGTGCGTTGGGAAAACACCTATAGCATCCCTAAAAGTACTAATGGCTTGTTTATAGTTTTTACTCTCGTAATAATCTATACCCGCCTTGGTCATATCGGCTACTTTTTTACGGCCCGCTTGGCTTTTTGGCGTATCCGACATTGAATCAGCTTTTTCAACCAACGCCTTATGCTCAGGAAACTTTTTAACCAGCTCATGCAAAATTTCATCTGCAGCTGATTTATCGCCTTTTGCAATAAGTGCTTGCGCAAAATCTAAACCCACTTCTGGCTTAAGCTCATCTTTTTTTGTTAAATAAGCGCTTTTTGCTTTGTCGAGAAATACCTCCGCCTCTTCTGTTTTTTTATTATTCAACAGCGAGCGAGATTTTAATGAATTACTCTGTACATCTGCACTCGCATCAAAATACGGCCGTTTCTCCAAACGCTGCAAAACCTCAAACGTTTCTTTAACATACATATCTGCATTTGCTTCACCCTCTTTGCTCAACTCAGTCAGTTCGCGCGCTAAACTAAAATAATCATCCGGCGATTCATAGACTGAATTACGCGCCGTTTTTATAACGCGACGGCTTGCATCCAAGCAGGCTTGGGTGTCTTGATTTAACTTCGCCAACTCAGCCAAACGACGCTGACGCATTACAGATTTGGGGGATACCTCTGCAGCAGCTTGCATAGCCTCCTGCGCTAAAATAGTCTCACCTTTCCCCATATAAGCGTCTGCCAAAAGATCATGCGCCTCAACAACGCGCTTATCATCACGAATGACTTCTTTTAGGCTAGCCTCTGCTTTGGCGTATTCTTTTTTGGCAACTTGTGCTTTCCCCAAGCCAAGCTTGGCCCATAGCACCGGGCGCTCTGCTAACACGCCCGTATAAATATCTTCTGCACGTTTAAAATTAAATAGGCGCAAATTCATTTCTGCTTGGATTTGCAAACAAGCACTGCGATAAGAGGTATTTGCATTTAATCGTTCTGCGCAACGCTGCTCAGCCGCTGCGTAATCTTTTTCATCCATTGCCTGCTTGATGCTATAGAGCTCTCGATGGCGCAACATGACTCTATCTAAGCGCTGACGCAATAAGGCTTGAGTAATAGGCTTGGTGACATAATCATCAGGCTGATACTCCAGCGCCCCTAAAACCATCTCCCGCGAAGACTCTGCCGTAATCATGACGAAAATACTTGTGTTGTTAAGACGGTTGCGATAACGCAATTCTTCTAAGACTTGCTGCCCATCTCGACCGGGACCCAAGTTGTAATCACAGAGAACCATATGGTAATGATTGTTAAAGCAGGCCTCCATCGCCTGCTCACCATTGGCCACCACATCAATATGCTGCACGCCAAATATCCGCAGCATACCTGTGATGGCCACACGCACATCAGGCATATCGTCCACTACCAAACATCGCATTTGACCGTAGAGTTTTATTAAATCAATTTGACGCATTTTGAATCATCACACCCAATCACAATTTAGTTACAACCTTAGGTTTTAAAAAACACTATAAGGGAGTGTAGCAGCCAGAATGAACCTCTGGTGGGAGTGAGTGTCTTAAAGCAGTCCTAAGTACCCGAACCCAAAGGCTAAATTGCGCAAGCATTGAAGATATTGCAGGGTTTAGATTGACACCGAGCGCCGCGCCACACAGAATCGCCGGCTATATTGAAACATCAGGAAAATGGCTGAATGAATATTGTTAGAATCCCGCGTTTGCTGAAAAATAGCACCCTTTTGTTAGCTGCCTTAGGTTCGAGCTTATTGCTTACCGCCTGTGGTGGCGATAGCAATAAAAGCACAAGTAGCAGCTCATCAAGCAGCTCCACCAGCTCTCATGTATTTAGCTCAACCCCCGTCACCCCTCCCCTAAGTGGAACTTGGCCAGATGTTAAAGTATCTGCCAGCGGCACCAAAACTCTAAAATTTGATTGGACTGCGGCTCCGGGGGCAACCTTCTATAAATTACTGAAGAAAGCCGATAGCAATAGCGCTTATGTACAAGTTGGTTCGGATTTCACTGCAACCAGTATAAGCGACCCTGTTAGCGTTCACTTGACCGATTGGGTTAATAGCCGATACAAAGTTCAAGCTTGTAATGATAACGGCTGCCAAGACTCAACTGTGGTTGTGGCCGATAGCGCCATGAATACCGCCATAACCTATATGAAATCTTCAAATACCGAGGCCAATGATTGGTTCGGCTGGAGCATTGCTATTTCAGGCGATGGCAAAACCTTAGCGGTTGGCGCACCGGCTGAAGCCAGTAATGCCAAAGGTGTAAATGGCGATCAAACCAGTAACACAAGCCCCACCTCTGGAGCTGTTTATGTATTTGTGAAAGTAAATGGGAATTGGCAACAAGAAGCTTATTTAAAGGCATCTAATACTGAACAACCTACAGATGGTATCACCCAATCCTTGCCTAATTCCCGTTTTGGCTATCAAGTCGCGCTGAGCACTGATGGCAGCACACTTGCAGTAAGCGCAATTAATGAAGATAGCCGGTCAATAGGTGTAAATTGTGAACCTAACTATATTACTACTTCATCAAGTGCCTCCAACTCAGCCGGTTACCTCGTCTACCGTAGTAATATTGACGTGGGAGCAGTGTATGTGTTCAAGCGCACAAATACTCAATGGGCACAAACTGCCTATATAAAACCTCTATTCGCGGCTAGTAATTTGACCTTTGGTTACAGCCTAGCCTTATCTGGCGATGGTAAAACCCTAGCTGTGGGCACAGCCGTTGAAAGCCTAGAGCTTTCTGGGCTTGTATCTGTAGAGGCAAACAGTAGCAGTTCAGTTGCTTTTGTTTGCTTTAACTTTTCTAGCAGCTCAGCAACCAGCAGCACAAGCTCATCCAGCAGTAGTACAAGCTCATCTAGCAGCTCATCCTCTTCATCAACCACGAATAGCTCGAGCAGTTCTAGCCTACCCGGCGGCCCAAATTCAGGGGCCGTTTATATTTATCGCTTGAAAGATGCTGGCTGGAGAGAAGACGCTTACGTAAAAGCATCAGATGCAGGTCAAGATGATTACTTCGGTATCAGTATTGCATTGTCTCAAGATGGCAACTTAATGGCTGTTGGTGCCCCGGGAGAAGATAGCAAAACCGCAAATGCCAATAACGACACTGTGACAGTTGATGGCGTTTCGTACCTCTTAAACAATGGCGGCGTTTATGTATTTGCCTTCAATGCGAATAAATGGGTTGAACAAATCAAATTGAAGCCTTCTTTCATTCAACTAAACCAAAGCTTTGGTGCAAGCCTAGCGCTTTCTGCTGATGGCACGACGCTAGCGGTTGGGACTCCTGGCGATTGGACGAAAAACGGTGGCATTAATGGCGATACAGTTTATGACCCAACAGATGAATCCTATTATGGTTCTGGTGCGACTTACATTTTCATAAAGTCCGCTGCAACCTGGACACAACAGGCTTACATCAAGCCAAAGGTTATTAAGCCACTTTATCAGTTTGGTAGCAGTGTCGCTCTTTCTGCAAACGGCAATGTGCTAGCGGTAGGTTCGTGGATTGAATCGAGCTTGGCAACAGGCATTAATGGCGACCAGCTCGATATGTCGTCTGCTGACTCTGGAGCCGCCTATATATTCACTCGCACTAGTACAACATGGGCACAAAAGAGCTATATAAAAGCGCCTAACAGTAACGCACTGGATAGATTTGGTCGTGCACTAACGTTGGATGACAGCGGTGAAAGTTTAGCAGTAGGTGCTTACAGAGAGGCAAGTAAAGCGGTCGGCATTAATGGCGACAAGACTGACAACTCTGCTGCAGGTGCGGGCGCGGCTTATATCTACTAGATAAGCCACAGCTGTACTCAGAAAAAACCCGCAAATTGCGGGTTTTTTATGTCAAAATTTTCTTAAAATTGAGACATAAAAAAAGCCGCAACAAGTGCGGCTTTTTTCTAGCTGAATCCGTAAAGAATTACAGACCAGTTACGTTTTCAGCTTGTGGGCCTTTTTGGCCTGGCTTTACGTCAAACTCTACGCGTTGACCTTCGGCCAAGGTTTTGAAACCTGAACCGCTGATAGCGCTGTAGTGAACAAAAACGTCTTGGCCAGCTTCGCTAGCGATAAAACCAAAACCTTTTGACTCGTTGAACCATTTTACTGTGCCAGTGCTTCTAGCCATTTTAAACCTCGATGATCTTAATAAATAAAAATGTGTTGCTGACAGATCGGTGTTACTTATGAAGAAGCATCGAGTTACTAATAGATTTACTGCTAGAACAACGGATGTGACATAACATAAATAATTGTGAACATATGCCCTAGGGCTACAGTTCACGCTGCAATTTGGCCAGCGAGGGGAACTATATGCCCACCTTCCCTGTAAGTAAAGGTTTAATTACACAGGGAGCAAATTAACCTAAGTTCACCAAAAGGGCGAAGGCACCTATAGATTGATGAAAATCAAGTATTTACCCCTAGCGTTAAAGCTGCAACAATCCAACCATCAGAATCCCCTCAATTTTAGTGGCGAGTTTTGCCCATGAATAATATGCAAATTATTAAGACTCAAGATGCTCACTGCGCGCACGATAAGCGCGTCAGTTGCGGTAATTGCCGATTAAACGCTATTTGCTTACCTATTAGCCTACATGTTGAAGATATAGATCGACTAAACAGCATCGTTCAGCGCAGCAAGCCGTTACAAAAAGGCGAATACCTCTACCGAGCCAGCGATGAATTTGACTCAGTCTTCGCGATTCGCTCAGGTGCAGTAAAAGCGGTAAGCATTAGCGATAAAGGCGACGAGCAAGTTACTGGTTTCTATTTACCGGGTGAAGTGGTCGGCATGGATGGCCTTGCCGACAACGTCTATACCAATTCAGTGATTGCCCTTGAAACCTCATCTGTCTGCGAGATTCCATTCAATCGCCTTGAAGAACTAAGCCTCCAAATTCCCACACTGCAACGTCACTTTTTTCAGCTTATGAGCCGTGAAATCACGCAAGACCAACAAGTTATTACGCTTTTGAGTAAAGGCAGTGCAGAAGCACGAATCGCCACCTTGTTGCTTAGTATCTCCTCGCGTAATGGTCGCCGCAACCTCTCAACCAATGATTTTATTCTGCCCATGTCACGCACCGATATCGGCAACTTCTTGGGTTTAACCATTGAAACAGTCAGCCGTATTTTTACACGCTTGCAAAAAAGTAACCTCATAGCGGTTGATAAAAAAGAAATTACAATCATCGACATGGAAGTACTGCGCAATATTGCCAATGGTAACGATTAACCATGAATCAGCTTGAACAAACTCTAGCGGCATTTGATGCAGCTAACGCGCAAGACCCCAACACTGAAATTGTTAATGGTCAGCCCATTGCAAAAGAATTAATTTATAGTCAACGCATGACTGAGCATTTACACCAGTTTTTACCTTCGTCATCCGTAGAATTACAGTTAGCTGCACGCAGCCAACATATTTGCCGCTGGAAAATCCCTCGCAGTGAATACCCAATGGATCGCCAAGGCTATAAAAAATGGCGCCTAGACTTAGCGGTATTTCATGGCGAGACAGCCGGTAAAATCATGCAAGCCAACGGCTACGATGAAAGCACAATTCAACGAGTAAAAGATTTGCTGCTAAAACGCAGCCTAAAACGCGATGCCGAAGTGCAAGCACTAGAAGATGTTATTTGCTTGGTGTTTTTAGAGTTTTACCTCGAAGACTTTGCCAGCAAGCATGACGAAGCAAAGCTTATAGACATCATTCAAAAGACGTGGAATAAAATGTCTGCAGCCGGCCATACCGCCGCCCTCAAACTCCCCTTATCAAACACTATGCTTGCGCTAGTGACCAAAGCACTTCAACCTTAGGATTTTTTATGGATGTTATTTTAAAACATATTCACCTAACCGCACTCGCCATTTCGTTCTTCTTGTTTTTCATACGCGGCTATTTGATGATGCGTGAATCCAACGCCAGCAAACACCGTGTATTTTTAATTGCCCCACATATTGTTAATTTACTCTTGATTGGTACCGGCATTGCACTAGCCGTTGTTATGCATTTTAATCCTGCAAGCCAGCCTTGGCTTGCCGTGAAACTCGTAGCATTAGCTTTATATATCGCACTGGGAATTTTAACCTTCAAACATCCGGTTTTAAAAATCAGAAAAATCCTCTGGCTTTCTGCCTTAATTGTATTCGCGTTTATTGTTAGCATTGCGCAGAGTAAAAACCCCCTAGGATTTTTTGCCGCAATATTTTAAGCCACCTCTTTTAAGAACCGCTACCTCACCATTTTTATTCAAATCAGCGCCATCAAAAAGCGCTGATTTTCTAACGCCATTTTCTATTATCCTTTTTCTAGCCCTTTTAAATTCCCAGCTATACTCAAAGCAATTTAATTTTATTGCCGAGACTCAAACGTGGAAACAATAACTGGCTATCATTTAAAAACAACGCTCGGCATAGGCGGTATGGCTAGCGTCTACTTGGCTACGCAAGAATCCCTTGATCGCCAAGTTGCCATAAAAGTGCTGGATGCTGCATTAATTGATGATGCATTGATTAAAGCGCAATTTGCACAAGAATCCAAACTGATTGCCAGCCTTAACCATCCCAATATTGTGCAAGTTATTGATCAAGGGGTGAGCGACCAAGGCCACCCCTACTTTGTAATGCCCTATGTGAAATCCATTTCTCTCACAGCCATTTTAAAGCGCAGCGATATAAACATGACTCGCAAGCTCGATATTGCCATTCAGATTTGTAAAGCACTAGCCTACGCCCATCGCAATGGCATTGTGCATCGCGACATAAAACCCGGCAATATTTTGGTGGACTACGATGGCCATGTTCGCCTTGTCGATTTCGGTATTGCGGGTTATTTTGCGAAAAACGAAAGACCAAATCTTATCAAAGACGATAACTTGATTATGGGAACAGATGCCTATATGGCACCCGAGCAAATTGAAAATTCAACCAAGACCTCACACTTAAGCGATATTTATTCCCTTGGTATAGTCATGCATCAATTATTCTTTGGCCACTTTCCAATGGAGACAATACAAGCAAAAAAGGGCGAGTTTAGCGAACAATTAAAGCCACTCATCCATTCGTGTATAGAGCCCACCCCAGAAAAAAGACCCACAGATGCAGATGCCATTCGACAACAGCTCTTACTCATTGCACAAGGAAAACACCTTAGAAACAATCGTTGGAGTAACGACTCCCCACAAAATGACCTTCCCGCCAATTATCAAGTATTAGATGTACTAAAAGAAAATCCTTTTGGTGCAACCTATTTAGCAAAAGACCCAAAACACCAACGCTTTTTAGTGATTAAAAAACAAAAAATAGATCACATTGGCAATGCACAAGCTGCCAACACCAAATTGATTCAGGTTCAGCACCCGCATATTGCACGTATTTTTGGGACAGGAAAAAATCAGCGCGTTTTTATTACGGTGAGCGAATATTTATCGGCAGGCAACTTACAGGATCGGCTGTCACAAGCGCTTACGCTCGGCCAATGGATATTAATGGCACAGCAAATATATTCTGCTTTGAGCTGTGCGCACGCACACGGCGTTATTCACGGCAACTTGCGCCCCAGCAATATTCTCTTTGCCGAAAATAATTTTATTAAAGTTACTGACTTCGGATTCCCGGCGCACAGCTACTCTGAATCTGACAACTGGTATCGCTTGAAGAATACAACTGAATCCAAAGGCGCGGACATTTATGCAGCGGGGGTTATTTTGTTCCAGTTATTGAGTGGAATTTATCCGCAAGAAAGTTTTTTTAACTGGAGGAATCACTGGGCATTACGACATGTCCCACGCAAACTGCGCGGTATAGTTTTGTCATTAACCCAACAAAACCCTCGAAAAAGCTATCAAACCGCTGAAATCGCTATGCAAACCTTAAAACATTTTTACGATAAGCAGAGCACACGCATGGCGGAGAAAATCTATGTCACCAAACGCGAAATTGGTTAGATTGGCGGCAAAAAAATAAACATTACTCTTTCTGCCAACCACCACCTAAGGCCTTATATAAATCAACCGCCGCTTTTAGACGCGCAAGGCGTTGCTGCGCAAGTGAATCTTGCGCTTGAAATAGACTGCGCTGAGAATCCAATAAGCCTTGTAGATCTATGCCGCCTTCACGGTAACGTACTTCATTTAATCTCAAGCTGCGCGCGGCTTGCTCAACAATATTTTGCTGATTTTCCTCTTGTTGTTGGGTGACGTTAACGCGATTAAGCGCATCATCCACCTCTTGCAGTGCCGTTAAAATTACTTTGCGATATTGCTCCAGCAATTCAACGCGACGGGATTCGCTAATGCGAACTTGATTAAGATAGCTCCCACCGGCAAACAGATTTTGTGCAAGACTTGAACTCCAACCCGCAGATTGCGTAACTGGATTCAAGCTAAACAATTCACTGGCAGACCTGCCCATATTGCCACCCAATTGAATGCTAGGCAGCAAAGCTGTGCGCGCCGCATAAACATTAGCAGACGATGCCTGCAATTGCGCTTCTGAACTCGCCACATCAGGGCGACGAGTAATTACATGGGCAGGAATGCCGGCAGCAATTGTTGGGATTTTTAAATCGATAATTTTTTCACTCGCCAATTGATAGCCCTGTGGGATTTGCCCTTGCAACAAAGCAATTGCCGCACGAGTTTGGTCTAGCTGTAATTGCAAAGGCAAAAGCGCATTTTGCTGCGATAGCAAATTGGTTTTTTGCACGGCAACATCAGCAGCATTAGCGACACCATTGCGATAGAGCGAATCCACAATTTTTTGAATGCGCTCTGCAATCTCAATATTTTTCTGGGCAGTTGCAATCCGTTCCTGCAGCGCCAAATAGTTAAACCACGCGATTGCTACACCGGCAGAAATACTTAAGCGCGTTGCTTCATTAGAAAACACAGTGGATTTATAGCCCGCTTTTGAAGCGTGGCGACTGGCCATTTCGCCGCCCCATAAATCGACCTCATAACTTGCTGATAAGCCTGCGCTGCTTGAAGCAGAGGTTGACCAATCACCACCATCGGGTTTGCTTCTGCTCTCTTTAGTAGATGCACTTAAACCCAGCGACGGAAATAAACTGGCATTGGCAATTTTCATTTGCAATTCAGCTTGTTTAACACGCTCTGCCGCTATCACCATATCAGGATTTTTTTGCTGTGCGCCTTCCACTAATTGCGAAAGTTGTGCCGATTCAAAGGCTCGCCACCAGTCTTTCTCAATACTGGCTGCGCCTTCAGCTTGGGGGGCATACTCCCAGACAGGAGCAAATTCTATTTTTGCTTCAGGCGCTTCGTCCATAGAAGAGCAAGCTACCAAGCTTGTACAAACTGCAAGCGTTAAACTCATAACAATATGCTGTATAAGTTTTACTGAACTTTTAAATCTCACTGAAGTTTTAAATGTCTCTGAAGTTTTAAATTTCACTAAATGATTAAATTTCATTGAGTTACTCCGACGCCAAAGCGGTAACAGGGTTTAACCGCGCCGCTTTGCGCGCAGGTAAAAAACCAAAAATCAATCCGGTTAAGAATGCACAACTAAAGGCGAGCACTACGGGCCCCATAGAATAATCAATTGGCATTCCAAACCGTCCCACTAGCGCAGCACAAAGCAATCCCAAAATGACGCCGATAATTCCACCTAATGCAGAAACCGCGAGCGCCTCAATTAAGAATTGCTGCAGAATATTTCGTGTTCGCGCCCCCGTTGCCATGCGTACGCCAATTTCTCGGGTTCGCTCAGTAACGCTCACCAACATAATATTCATGACCCCAATACCGCCTACTAAAAGCGAAATAGCCGCGATAGAACCAAGCAGAATCGTCATGGTGTTTTGAGTTGCAGATAAGGTATCTATAAGCGAAGCCATATTACGAATCGTAAAATCTTCTGTGCCGTGACGCTCGGTCAGCACACTGGCGACCGATGCTTGTACATCTTGCATATAGATCTCATCTGCAACTGAAATAGTGACATTGCGTAAATGACGACGCCCAAAAATTCGCAAGCTACCGGTGGTGTAGGGCACCATGACTTTATCATCTTGATCTTGCCCGCCAGCATCGGCACCGCGTTCAGCCATAATGCCAATAACTTGGAACAACACATTATTCACAATAATATATTTGCCGAGTGGATCTTCATCGCCAAACATTTTTCTCTTAACCGTTGTGCCCAGTACTGCAACAGTCGCGTAAGTATTTTCATCTTCTTCGGTAAAAAATGTTCCCGATGCCACTTCCCATTTGCGCACTTGCGGATATTTAAAACCGGTCGCATTAATATCGGTGCTGACATCCACATTGCCATAGCGCAAGGTGTAACTACCAGTAAGTTCAGGCAAAGCCGCTGCAACATGTGGCAATTCATTAATTGCTTTTACATCCTCTGGCACCAAGGTTCTTATTTCCCACGCACGCCGCTGCTCTGGCCCACCGGGCCGTACTATCAATAAATTACTACCCATGGCGCTAATACTATCCACCACCGCTTTTTTAGCGCCGTCGCCAATGGCCAACATGGTGATCACCGAGCCTACCCCAATTACAATTCCCAAGAGCGTTAATACGGTACGGAAAATATTGCTGCACAATGAGCGAAATGCCGTTTTTGCCCCCTCAACTATTTCCGTAGAAAAGCTTGGCTCGCCGTGCAATTTAGGTTCAAGAATGGGCACACTCTCAACATTGCTGGGGCCCGGATCAGCGACAACTAAACCATCGCTAATTTCAATTAACCGATGCGCATGACTAGCGACATGAGTGTCGTGCGTAATCAAAATGATGGTGTGACCCTGCTCAGATAAATTTTTCAGCAGCTTCATAACCTCTTTGCCGCTGTTACTATCTAAGGCACCGGTAGGTTCGTCAGCTAAAATAATTTGACCGCCGTTCATTAACGCACGCGCAATAGAAACACGCTGTTGTTGGCCGCCAGACAATTGATTGGGGCGATGATCTAATCGCGCACTTAAGCCTAATGAACTCAACAATTCTGCTGCACGCTCACGGCGATCTTCTGGCAACATACCGGAATAGGTTGCAGGCATTTCAACATTTTCACAGGCAGTTGAGCCCGCCAAGAGGTTGTAACTTTGAAATACAAAACCAAACGCCTCGCGGCGCAATTGCGCCAACTCATCCGCATCAAAACTCGATACATTTTTTCCTGCAAAAAAATATTCGCCTTCGCTGGGTTTATCCAAGCAACCGAGAATATTCATTAAGGTGGACTTGCCTGATCCCGACTGACCAATGATGGCCACAAATTCACCGGGGTAAATTTCCAAATCAATACCGTGCAAAACTCGTGTAGACAAATCGCCATTTTGAAAGGTTTTTGTCACGCCAGTTAATTTTATAAGCGGTTGCTTGTCAGCCATAAATTTTCAACACAAAATAAAACGTTAGTAGGTCGTTAAGTTCTCGCAATACATTTACGCCTTAGCGCATTTGACGCGCACCGCCACCGCCTGCACCGCCCATACCGGGCGCGCCGGGCGTAGCGCCTTGGCTAGACGAATTGGCTTTTTCTTGCTGACGCATACCTGAGACAACTTTTTCACCTTCTTGCAAACCTTCTAAGACTTGCACGCGCACACGGCTGCTAATGCCCACCATAATATTGCGCTCGGTTAAATTGCCCTTTTCATCCATAACTTGCACGGTGGCGGATTTCGGTTTTACCTCATCGGTTGCGCTGGGCGGCGCACGACGCTGACCGCCTTTAGGCGCCCAACGATCTTCGCCTGCAACTTCTTTAGTTCCATCAGATGATTTATCTTTATCGGATTTTTTTTTACTTTCTTCATTTTTTTTAGCTGCTTCATCTTTAGGATTTTTATCATTCCAAGATTTTTTATCTTCGTCAGGTTCACCTGATTTACGCGGCTTGAAATTTAAGGCTGAAGCGGGGATAACTAAGGCATCGCGCGCTTGCGCCGCAATAAAAAATACTTGCGTGCTCATGCTGGTCATGAGCGCACCATTTTCATTGGGAACATCAAACAAGGCGTTGTAAAGCACTACATTGTTGGTGACTTGCGGTGTTGGCTCAACACGATTTAATTTGCTGTACCAACGATAATCCTGACCACCCAAGGTGGTGAAATACACCGGCATACCTACATGCAATTTACCAATATCCGCTTCTGACACTTGGGTTTGCACCGTCATCGTTGATAAATCGGCGATACGCATAATAGTAGGCGCTTGGTTGTTTGCATTTAAAGTTTGCCCTTGGCGCGATGTAATAGAAACTACAGTACCGCTCATGGGTGCATAAATACGGGCATAGGCCAAGTTAGCCTCTTCTGCGCGCAAGCTAGATTCTGTTTGTTGAATTTGTGCTTGCAAGGCTTTTAGTTGCGCACCGGCGGATTGGAAACTAGCCTCTGCAACTTGTACAGCTTCTTTAGTGGTTGCCTCATCTTTAAAAAGATTTTGTTGGCGATCAATACGAATTTGCGCCAAAGTCAATTGTGCTTTTCTATCGCCCAACTGCGCTTGTTGGTTCTGCAATTGTGCGCGAATACCATCTACCTTGGCACGGAATACAGTTGCATCAATTTCAGCGAGTAAATCCCCTGCTTTTACTTGTTGACCAACAACCACCAACAATTTTCGCAGCTGCCCAGAAACCTGCGCCCCCACATCCACATATTCACGCGGTTGTAACACGCCGGTAGCTGTCACCAGATTTTGAATTTCCCCACGTTCCACTGTTGCGGTTAAATAATTCTCAGCATCGCCATTTTGACTAAAAAAAAGTTTCCAGATGCCTATAGCCAACAACAGGGCCAGCACAACAAATGCAATACGAGTGAATCGCCAAAGCGCAAAAAACTCACCAATAGATGTCAGTACTCTAGACATAAACTCTTCTCAAAGTAGAAATAGTGAAATAATCTTATAAGTGGCAACTGTAACATTGAAACTGTGAAGTTTTTGCGGGCAATTAATGAAGAATTGTTGAAGAAACAAATAATGTTCTAGCTAGCGACAAAACTGGACCGAATAGCTAGAATACAGAAAAAACGAATAGCCATTGAATTCCGACACTCATATTGATAGCTTCTACCCCATGAAAATAATCTCACTAATTCTGTGCATCTGTTGGTCAATTGCCTTCTCTGCCAGCCCAAATGCTAGCCCTACAACGCTCATTTTAGGTGCAGAAGATTCATGGCCGCCCTATTCCGATAAGTTAGGCCAAGGCATATCCACTAATATTGTTAAAGCCGCCTTTGCCAAAGTCGGTTTAGAAAACCAAATAGTGGTTCGCCCCTACTCCCGGATACTGCAGGATGTAAAAGCCGGAGCCTTGGATGCGGGCTACAACGTAACCCGCCAAAAAAATACCGAGCAGGAATTTGTTTTTGGTAATGAACCGATTTTGCGTGCAAGTACTTATTGGTACTTTCGCTGGGACACAACGCCGCCCGCACCAACCACCCAAAGTCTCCCAGATGGCTATAAGGTGGGCGTCATCATTGATTATGAGTATGGCGATATTTTTGAAGAAGAACGCCACCGCTTTAAAGAAGTACGCGTGCCACGCCAAGCGCAACTCATTAAAATGTTGCAACAAGGCCGAATTGATGCAGCGTTGATGTTTGAAGAAGAAGCCAATCAAACCTTAAAAGAAATGGGGCTGAGCAAAACCGCCATTCAAAAAGGTATGTTCAATCACACCGGCGATGTCTATC
Organism: Gammaproteobacteria bacterium; assembly: GCA_005801205.1. Taxonomy (GTDB): domain Bacteria; phylum Pseudomonadota; class Gammaproteobacteria; order Pseudomonadales; family Cellvibrionaceae; genus Cellvibrio. The sequence goes on along the minus strand of SYDJ01000121.1, from coordinate 6,021 downwards.
TCGCCTTCTCCCGCAAAAAACCACACTCGCAAGAACTCGCCCAAAAGTTTGATTTAGGGATTAAAAAACTTAAAGAGACTGGCGAATATCAGCAGTTGTTAAACCCTTACACGCCTCAGTGATTACAATTTACGCTTCCCCGTAACCATAGAAAGCGGTAAATTTTCCTTCAGCCTATAACTTTCAAGCAGCGCAGCAGCGATATGAATAAACACCAAAACCAATAAACCATGTGCACTCCACTCGTGCAGGTTTTGTACCCAATCCTCGCCCCAGAAATAATCTATTTCTTCCATCAAAAAACCGCTGACACCTAAAATTAATACGAGCAGCATCATAAAAATCATGACTAATGCACCCAGCGGTGAATGGCCCATGCGGTGGTAGGCTTTGCCTTTTACTAGCGAACTACTATGAAGTTTAAGACGACTATAGGTTGGGAAAAAATCTGACCAGCGCGCCGCGCCTTTGCCAACGAAGCCCCACACAAAACGAACACACAACCAAGCGATGGCGATATAACCCAACCATTTGTGCCAATCTTCACCGGTTTCATTAATCCAATAATTGGCAACAAAAATTCCTGCCAACGACCAATGAAAAATCCGCACCAGTGGGTCCCATACAGTTATCACAGCCGCTTTCATATCCGCTGCCATTATGTATTCGCCCAGCAGCGCAAAAGATTGTGGTAGAGGCCAGTGAGTTTTATTAACTCTGGATCTGTTGCAGATAATTTTGGTGTTAATTGTTGAATAGTTTGATCAAGCTCGAACAAAATACTGCGTTGCTTTTCATCGCGCACGTAACTCTCAACCCAAAAAAACGAGGCTATACGCGCACCTTGGGTAACAGGTTTTACTTGGTGCAAATAACCAGAGGAATAAAGCACCATATCGCCCGCCGCGAGCTTAATACCCTGCCCGCCTTCAATGCCTTGAACCACTAATTCACCGCCCACATATTCATCTGGCTCCGACAAAAACAAGGTTGCCGACAAATCACCGCGCACGCTCATATTAGTTCCAGGAATAGGCATAAGCGCGCTGTCTATATGTGTGCCGTAAGCGCCACCATTTGTGTAGCAATTAAATTTAGGAGGATAAATTTTTGCGGGTAATGCAGAGGATACAAACAAAGGGTGATTACCGAGTTTACGCAGAATATGATTGCGTAAACCGGTTGCTAATTCGGATGCATCATCCAACTGCAAATTCTGTTTTGCAGAGCGCGCCAAAGTGCCTGCGGATTTTGAGCCAGATTCCCAAGTCGCTTGCTCCATATGCGCGCGAAATTGTTGCACTTCTTCTTTGCTTAAAACGTTTTCGATAATAAGTAGCATTACTACCTCGCCAATATCTTAGAGATTTTTTGCTCGCGAAAGTCTAACTGAGCAAGTACCGTTTTATGATTAAAAACCCTCAAGTCAGGGACGACTTGAGGGAGCTACAGGGATGTATTGATGCGATTTTTAATCATAAAGCGGTGCTTGCGACACACCAAACCATGCAATCAAAAATATTACCTAGGCTGTAACTCTAATTCTGTATTCCGAACATCACTCAAGTTCGCGCAACCCGCCAATGCCATACACAACTCTAATTCTTCACGCAACAATCTCAGCATATGTGCAACGCCCAGCGCGCCTGCAACGCTGATTGCATAAACTTGTAAGCGACCAATTAAAACCGCATCTGCACCCAAGGCAATCGCTTTAAAAATATCTAACCCAGAGCGAATGCCACCATCAAATAATACGGGGTAATCATCACCCACTGCCGCGCGAATTTTCGCTAAGCAATCAATGCTTGCTGGAGCGCCATCTAAACTGCGGCCACCGTGATTGGAAACTACAATTCCTGCACAACCCATCGCTCTAATTTTTTGTGCATCCTGCGGGTGCAATACGCCCTTCACAAGAATGGGCAATGAGGTTTGGCTTAGCAACCATTCTAAATCTGCCCATGTAGGCGCTTCACGCATTGCACCGTTAAATATTCTGCTCTGGCCTGCGGAGATTGCATGCGCTTCGGGTATTTCATAATGTTGCACATTAACTGCAACGCAATCGTCTGGCATGTGAAAGTGCGCGCGCACTGCACTCATGCTCGGCGTGCGAATAGAAGCGTCTACCGTAACAACAATTGCACTATAACCCGCCGCTTGCGCGCGATTCAGCAAATCTAAAGTCGCTGCACGGCTCGGTTGAAAATATAACTGAAACCATTTTTCACTTGCCTTGTTTATTACGTTGCTGTCATTCCTGTTATTACTAATAGCCGCAATATCTTCAAGGCTGGTGCTGGCGAGCGTGCTTGTGATCATGCAAGCTTCCATCACCTCGGCGGCTCGTGCAGTTTCTAATTCAGCCTGCGGGTGCGCCAATTTTTGGTAAGCCACAGGCGCTAAAAAAATGGGATGCGAAAATTCGTGATTCAATAAATTAAAACGGGTATGGCCTTGAGTCACATCGCACAATAAACGCGGGCACACAGACCATTTATAAAATGCCGTGCGATTTGCCGCGAGTGTTTGATCTTGCCCGCTGCCACCGGCGATATACGCAAAGCTGGGCGCTGGGATAAAACGCGGCGCAAGCAATTCGTAATCTTGCGCGCATTGAATATCCGCAGGAATGTAACTTAACGCTGACAGTAATTGCTGAGTTTCATTCATATGTCAAAAAAAGCCGGGCACAAGCCCGGCTTTACTCACAGAGGGATTAGAAGTTGTAGTTTAGCGTGACGCGTGCGGTACGTGCATCGCCTTTGTAAACAAAAGAACCTGAGCGATAAGCCGCAAGGTAGTAATCCTTATCGGTCACGTTGCCAATATTCAATCGCACATCCACATTTTTGCTGAAATCGTAGGTGGCGAACAAATCCAACACGGCATACTCAGGAATAGGTTGCGAATAGGTATAAGCACCTGTATTAAACGTGGTATATGCCGCTGCCGTATCTGGCTGACCTGCATATTTTTTGCTTTCGTATTTCCACGCACCACCAAAACCAAACTTCTCTGTTAATTGATACTTTAATTGCAGGTTTAACGAAACGTCAGCAAAGTTACTGATGGTTTTACCTAGGTTAGCTGCTGTTGCGGACTCAATGACTTCGGCATCCATATAGGTTATGCCCGCTTGAGTCACTAATTTATCGGTAATTTGGCCGCTTGCGCCAAACTCAATACCGCGCACGCGGATTTCACCAGTGTTAAAAGTCCCTACTGAATCGTAGTTTGCGCCTTCCATGACATCTGATTTAGTCACTTGGAAAATGGCAGCGGTTAACAACAAGGTTTCATCAAAAATATTCCACTTGGTGCCCAGCTCAAGATTATCGGAACTCTCTGGTTTTGCGCCCGCAACACTGCCGTTATAAATTACAGTACCGCCGTAACCACTGCTCGTGCCTACGTCAGATTCACCACCGTTAATATCCGCAGCGGTTGACCAGGTGAAATACACATTGCCAACAGAATTGATGTCGTACACAACGCCCATGTGGCTATTGGTTAAGGTATCGGAATAATCGTAATGTGCTTTAACCAACGCTGCGCTTTGTGTGCCTAAATCAAAATCAAATTTATCCGCACGAATACCGGCAAACACACTCCATTGATCGTTCAGGTCAACCGTATCCATAATCGCGATTGATTTTGATTTCACCGCCCAATCGGTGTCCCAAATACTTTTAGTGATTTGGCGATTCATTAGCTTATTAATATTGGAAACTTCTTTACCCGACTTATCAAAAACACACCATCCATTCAGCACTGCACCCGTACCGGTAATACAGTTTTGACCAGAGTTGGTGGCGGTGTAATTGCCGTTTAATACAGAGTGATCTGAATACTCAGCACTCACAATAAACTCGTGTTCCATACCACCAATAGTTTGGTTAATAAACAGATTGGTTTGGTTGGCTAAGTAATCCACTTCTTGCCAGCCTTGGTGTGTACTTAAGCTCGCAGTGGTGTAAACACCGTTCGGATCTTTTGCACCTGTGCTTGCACTGCGCGCACCAGTCACCACATAACCATTATCAGAAGTGCCTTTACGGGTAATGTTGTTGATACGCAAATCAGAATTAAAACGATATTTCAAACGCGCAGTAAACGTATCAACATCGGACTCTTGGAAATCTTCAGCTTGTGCATAAACAGGAACATTTTTCGCAGGTTTACGATTAGGTACACTACCTACTAAATAGCTGCCCAAATCTGGATTATCTTTCGCGTCCAAACCGTAATAATCCAGAGTCATTTCAAACTCTTCCGTTGGATTATAGAAACCAGAAATTGCAGCCCCTTGGCGCTCACGATAAGTTGGCGCGCGATCTGGAATATCTTCTTTTGCGGTTAATAAATTGACACGCACCGCTAATTTTTCAGTGAGCGCTTGGTTAGCATCCAAGGTAAGACGATGATGATTATCGGTACCAACACCTGCGGTTAAACTGGTGAAGTCATAATCCGTTGTGGCTTGTTTGGTAATCGCATTTACTGCACCACCTGAACTGCCGCGACCTGCAAAACTTGAGTTAGGGCCTTTGGTAATTTCAATTTGTTCCACCACAAAACTTTCACGCGTGGTCATGCCTGGGTCACGCAAACCGTCTACAAAAATATCGCTGCGCACCTCTTGGCCGCGAATAATATATCGGTCACCAAAGGCGTTACCATTTTCGCCAGTACCTAAAGTGATGCCGGGTTGTGCATCCAAAATCGCACCTAAATCGGTGTAGCCCGATTCTTCAATTTGCGCTTTAGTGAGCACAGTAATATTTTGTGGCGTTTCTGCAATCGGGCGAGTGTGACGGTCATCACCAGAGAATTGTGCTTTGTAAGGCACACCCGCTTGCGCGTTTGGGTTAGCTTCAAGTGCAGTTGCTTCTACTTTTACAGTCTCAAGTACTTTTTTGGGTTCTTCTTTAGCGGCTGATTTAGCTTCTTCAGCAAAAGCTCCAAGCGGCATCAATATAGCGGTAGCAATACCTACTGCAAGGCTGCTTTTAGCCATAGTGTTAACACTTACTAAATTCTTTCCACTCTGGTTTTTCATTACTACATACCTAATTTTAAAATGTGTGTTTTGTGCTAAACGCTGAGCCGCCCATCAAGCAGCTCAAATGTTCCAAGATTTATTAATCTCTAAATTTCTTTTTAACGATCTCGCCCGTAACCGGATTAAAGTAAACCTCAATCTCTTCGAATTTCTTGCCATCTTTGCTTTTGCCCCAGCCATAAATTTCATAACAAGAACCTGCTTCTTGGAATTTTTTGATGGCGAAGCCATGCTCATTAACAATCTTCTTTTGCATATCCAACACATGCAGCCAATCAGTTTTGGGCTTATCGGTACATTCCATATCGGTGTGTGCATAGGTATAAAAACTTGCCGATAGCAGTGATATACCTGCAAAAAAGCGGATGTATTTCATCAGGTTAAACCTCCATAAAAGATTAAATTGTTTATAGCCTGTCATTTCGAAGAGAGCCCCAAACACAAACAATATACATTCTCATTTGAGATTAATTTACCACAGATGATTTATTTATCAAATGTTATTAGGAACTATTATCATTTAATCCAAATCTTACTGTGGCCTTTTGGGCAAGATACTGAACACATCTTATATGTAAATGCATTGCGCATATTAATGATAATCATTACTATTAAATACATATACATTAAATCCTAGTTCCGAATGAAATCCAAATACGCTCTTCACACTACCATCGCCCTTGTTGTACTGGCGCATGCTGCCATCCTGGCCGCTGTCACCAACACACAAGAGCGCCCTCTTGTTATAGAACCGCCCGCGATTCAAGGCGTAATCATTGCCAGCGAACCTATAACTGAACAGGCTCCACCACCTCCAACCCTTGAGCAGAAGCCTTTACCCAAACCCGAAACGCCCAAAATTCCAGTGCCCAAAGCACCCGCATCTGCGCACGCACCACAGGTGGAGCAAAACCCTCCGCCGCAAATGCCTGTAGATGTACCTACAAAGACCG
>SYDJ01000120.1 GCA_005801205.1 Gammaproteobacteria bacterium | reverse complement strand
CACTAAAAAAAGAATAGTGGTTCAAATCTTTCTAGCTTTTTTGATACCTAGCCTGAAATCGCCCCATTTTCTGTTGTTTTCAAAAAGCTATCTTTATCTTTGTAAACTATTACCTTTTCCACCGTCCCCGTTTCCTTAGCAGTTTGATACTCAATATAGTAATCGGGAACGCTCTGTTCTTTGGCTAGTTCTTTGATTTTGCGGCGAAATTCACGAAGATCAGACTTAACTCCAAACTTTGCGTAAAGCGTTTCCAAGCCAATTTCCCAATAGGTCTGGTTGCCGCAATGCTTACGACATAGTTCATACATCCTGCGGTTGTAAGGTGAGCGTAGTTTGAAGTAGTCACGGTTGTAGGTCAGGATTCGGTTGTTGGTGATTGACGCAAACAAGTGTTCAGATAAAACAATTTCGATATATTCAAGCCGACCAGTTTTATCAGTCACCATTGTTCCAGAGTCAATCAAGCCAAATACATCGCCTTTTTTCTTTTCTTGGTTAGTTATATTACTTACAAAAGTGGTGCCGCGCAGACGAGCCAACGTATCCGCAATACCCGCATAGGCTTTACCATCGGTGGTGCGGTTAGTGCTAACCAGATAATCGTAAGCGGTGATCTTAATGCGACGAGTGACTTCTTTCCCGCGATTTAAGGCTTCTGCCACCTGCCCAAAACAATAGAGGAGCATGTCTTTATCATGGATGGTAGCCCTACCGTTGATAGAGGGGATGATCTCTATCCAATTGCCATTAGCGTTTTCATAGCGAAACTTCTCAGTATCAGGTTTGGAGCTAATCGCAAAAATCGGGTACTCCATTGAGTGCAAATCACCCTTTGGCGTAATGTCTACAATGTTGGCAACAAACATATCGATCTGGTCGGTCTTATCAAACAGTTGGCTCATCGTAACCTCCAAGCGCGGCTATTTTCTGGTTACGTGTCTCCTTAGGAGACAGCTGCATCCCAACATTAGCCATAAGCTGCTGGGTGATGGCAGTACGGATAACAGAACTACGATCTGTGCGACTGCCCTCTTCCATCAATACCCGCTCAATCATTTGATTGATCTTTTCGTCTAACTCTGTCGATAGTGTTACGGGAATTGAAGCGGTCGAACCCGGTACGATAAATTCTTCAGCAACCAAATTAGGTGCATCTGAGCGAAGTAAAAATTGTTCGGTAATATCGGCTATCCATTTGGAGCGTTGTTTGCGGTTGTAGGGAGAGTTGGCCATAGCCTCTTCGATGCGCGGTAACATATTTGAAGGTACGCGCAGGCTAGAGCGTGTAATACCTTCTTCTGCTTTAGGTAAAGAAAACTTAGCCACGGCTACGTTCCTCTAATTCGGCCACCAATAAAGCAATAGCATCATTGATACCTGATGGGCTATCTAAGTCAGCTTCTTTAATAAGGGCATCCATTTTCAACTGTTTGGCGGCGGCTTTGATTAGTTGCCCAAACTGAGGGGCTTTTTCCTTGTTGGCAAACTTGATTGACGGTTTTGGTGCGGCGGTCTTTTCCGTACTACCGTTTAACTTTGCTTCCAACTCATTAGGCGTTAACTGAGCTAAGGCCGCCGCCGCTTTCAGGTCGCTAACTTTTCCCGTGCTAATCGCATTTAAAAGTGCTTTGGTGGGGAAGCGTAAAATGGCAAGGTAGCGCTGGCTCTCTGCACGGCTCTTACCAATAATTTTACTGAGTTTGGTCACAGAGGTTTTCTTAATCCCCTCCCCCGCTTCCAACAATTTTTTAATGTGATCCACTCGCTCCCACAAACTCATGTCTACACGGTGGACGTTTTCTTCCCATTGCAGAGTGTCTATTTCAGCGCGGCTATAACCTTGCTCCACAATCCGTGCAGCGATATTGGATTCGCCCAATAGGATATGAGCCAGCAAGCGGCGCTCACCGGCGATAAGGTGGAAGGTACTTTCATCCCGCCAAACGACGATTGGATGCAATAGACGTTCAGCCGATTTCAGCGAGGCGGCAAATCCTACTAAAGACTCCAAATCACCCAAGGCTTTGCCTGTTAGCTTTTCAGTCTCCCCTGCCCTGCTAACGTAATCCTCTATCCAATCGGAGGGATCATCTACTTGCAATTGGCTTTTATCGAAGGGGTAGGCCGTTGCAATTTTTGTGATTTGCTCTTGAGTCACTGCTAATTTGCGTGGATTTTCGGGGTCGCAAATCACATAAGCCACAGGAACAGTTTTTGTCAGAATGCCCTTTACATTAGCCGCTGTTGCGACCTGCGCCGCCACTGAGGCAGCCCATTTTTCTGCGCCAGATTCTTGAGGTTCAATTTTGCCGGTGCCTACACGATTGGTGTTGCTGGTGCCGAATTTACGAGCCATTACGAATTCCTCATTCACTGTCTCCCAATGAGACACTTACTTACCGAATATGTTTTTAATCACGAATTTGCCCACTGCCGAGCTTTGTTTGTGGGCAACGTGCTGTTCAGAAATTTGGAAAATACTGCGCGGACTAATGCCTTTTAAGTCACGTTCAGGGAACGCCGTGGATTGTGGTAAAAAGACATCAGACGGGAACATAACGCTGCCCAATTCATCGTGTAGCATTTCCAGTGTGCTGCGATGGATATTAGTATTGCTGCGAACCTTGTTTGGACAAAGGCCAATAAGCTTGAGTTGGGTATCATCAGAGCGTGAAAAATTTTCAGACTGGATAACTTGCAACATGGCGTTAATACCTTGCAGACTTTTTTCTTCTGGCTCGAAAGGGATAACTGCATGAGTAGCTGCGCGCACAGCAGAACGGAAAATAGGGTTACGACTTGGGCCTGTATCTAAGATGATGAGGTCGTAAGTATTGGCCACATCCTCCATGTGCAGGAACTCGCCCAAACGATCAATAATTAGGGAGGCAATTTTGCCAGATGAGTTGTCGTATTCGCTGTTGATGCGTTCAAGTAGGGCAGGGTGGCCAACCATAATTTCTACGGTGTGCTTAAATCCGCGCTCTTCACAAATATAGGTAGAGTGGGGCAGAACTGCTTTACCAAAGAAAATATCGGCAATATTAGAGCGCGAATCCAAATCGGGATCGCCATCATAATCAGGGTGCAGGGGAGGGAGCTGGCCACCCGTTGCCTGCGGCGCACTTTCCATTCCAACCCAATAATCAGAAGAGTTGCATTGCATGTCTAGGTCAACCACCAAAACATTCTTCTTTGCGACAATCGCGGCATATTCCGCAATCACACTGGCTACAGTTGTTTTACCAACACCGCCTTTCTGGTTGAGCACCGCTAAAACTTTGCTTCTATAAGTAAACATATTGCCGCCCCTTGAATAACATACAGCACATAATATACGTGTGTTATTATAATGAGCAAGTGTCTCCTTGGGAGACATAAACAGAAAATAGTTGTAGATATACCAATCTGTCCGAAATATCACACCCTATTTCGGACAAAACTATAAATCTTAAACGAGTAATAAAGCTTAAATATCAGATGCTTATCAATAAAATGTATCGGGGTAGGGTGGTGCAATTTTTATAAAAATTATATGTCGCATGCCAGCGCCATAAATAATTTCACCACTAAATATGAACTGGCCAATAAATCGGCCAAAGATATACGTTTAAATTGTTATGTAGTATAAAATATGCTTTATTATCAATAAGGTAATTTATTTCAAAGTGGCCAATTAAGTGGCCATATAGTCACCACTAGGTTTTATTATGTCTACAACTTTTACAGACATTACTCCCTTCATTCCAAGTGATAGAACCTTGGGGGAGTCAGTATTACCTGACAAAGCCATCACATTGATCAGCCAGTCAGCAAAACTCAGAGGCCAATTGGCTGCATCTACACTTGCTCGCCTTGAGCAACACATGGCGGCCATTAATTCCTACTACTCGAACCTGATTGAAGGAAACTCGACTCGCCCACATGAGATTAGAGCAGCGCAAAGTGGTAACTACAGTGGTGATCCTGCCAAGCGTGATTTACAACAAGAGTCCTTAGCGCACATGCGAGTGCAGGAATGGCTGATTGCACAAAAGCCAGATTTGGAAACAATTTTTACCCCAGAATTTATTCGCCAGTTGCATCGTGAGTTTTATCAGCGCGTGCCAGAAAGCTTATGGGTAATTAAAGATGAAAAAGACAATGTAGTCGAAAAAATTATCCCCGGTGAATGGCGGTCAAAATCAGTCATTGTTGGCCAGCATATCCCGCCAGAGGCAGAAGATTTAGCCTCATTGATGGCTAAATTTTGTGAAATCTACAACCCTAAAAAATTCAATGGCGACCGCAAAATTATCGCCATTATGGCTGCCCATCATCGCTTTGCATGGATACACCCATTTATGGATGGCAATGGCAGGGTAGGGCGCTTGTTTACAGATGCCGCTCTAAAAGCCGTGGGGTTAGATAGCTACGGCGCATGGTGCTTAAGCCGTGGATTAGCACGATCATCCACCCAATACAAAAGCCTATTAGCAAATGCAGATGCTTCTCGCCAAGGTGATTATGATGGTCGCGGTCAGCTAACCGAAAAGGGCTTGGTTAGCTTTTGCGATTACATGCTAGACACCGCGATTGATCAAGTCACTTATATGAGCGAACTATTAGATCTGGTCAAAATGCGCCAGCGCATCGAAACCTATGTGATCGCGAGAAATGATGATCGGGTAGGGGGTATTAGTGCGCCCTTAAAGTCATCCGTAAGTTTGATTTTATACACCGCGTTTCAGCAAGGTGAAATTGATCGTGCGCAAGCATTAGAGCTTTGTGCAATGCCAGACCGCAGCGCGCGCCGGTTATTAAGCCAATTAAAAAGCGAAGGTTTGCTCAGTGAAACTAGCAGTAAGTCGCCATTGCGGTGGGAAATACCCGAACATGCAGAGCCTTGGTATTTTCCAAATCTCACACAATAAAAT
>SYDJ01000119.1 GCA_005801205.1 Gammaproteobacteria bacterium | reverse complement strand
CGGTTAATCACAACGCTGCTCCGCTTAAGTGAACAGCATTGCAATCAATAATTGGCCTTTTTTATTGCTCTTATTAATGGCGCGATGTCCAGCGTTCTAACAAGATTCCCTGCGCGTCTATTTCAATTTCATCGCCAGTCGGTTTGGATAATTGATAATTGCCATCGGCATTCAAAATCCATGCATGAGTATTATCGGAAAGATAAAGATTTAAGTCTTCAATCATGCGGTCACGAATGCGTTTGTGCTTGATGGGGAAACAGGTCTCAACGCGGTGAAACATATTGCGCGTCATCCAATCTGCACTAGAGCATAGCAACTCGGTATTGCCGCCGTTCTCAAAATAAAACACACGATGATGCTCTAAAAATCTACCAATTATAGAGCGCACGTTAATATTTTCTGAAAGCCCTGGGATGCCGGGGCGCAGTTGACATACACCACGTATAATCAAATCTATTTGTACGCCCGCCTTGGATGCTGCATAAAGCTCATTCACCAATTCTTCATCATAAAGTGAATTCATCTTCGCAATAATGCGTGCGGGTTTTCCGTGTTCAGCATTTTCTTTTTCAATGCGAATTCGGCGAACAATACCTTTGTGTAAGGTGAAGGGCGCATAGAGCAGCGCATCCATTTTGGAAGCCTTCCCCATACTGCTTAACTGTAAAAAAATGCGATAGACATCATCACCTATTTCTTTGTCGGATGTCATCAAACCATAATCAGTATAGAGCTTACTGGTTTTGGGATGATAGTTACCGGTGCCCAGATGGACGTAGTAGCGCAATTTTCCCTCTTCACGGCGTGCAATTAATAACATTTTTGCGTGAGTTTTAAAGCCCACTACACCGTAAATAACGTGAATACCGAAGCGCTGTAAACGTTCGGCGAGTGCTACGTTTTGCTCTTCATCAAAGCGCGCGCGCAGCTCAACAATAGCAGTAACTTCTTTACCCGCTTTTGCCGCTGTTACTAGAGCATCTACAATGGGCGAGTTAGAACCAGTGCGATATAGCGTTTGTTTAATGGCCAGTACATGAGGGTCGGCAGCGGCTTCACGTAAAAAATCGACCACGCCTTGAAATGAATCAAAGGGGTGGTGGAGCAAAATATCTTGCTTTTGTAAAACCTCGAAATAGCTATTGGTACGCTTTGGCAATTTTGGCATTGCCTGCACAAATGGCTGAAAAAACAGTTCTGGTTTTTTAACTAAATCGAATAAGTCGCTGTAGCGATTTAAATTGACTGGGCCATTGATATTGTAGAGATCGCGCTCTTTAATTTCGCAGCGTTGTAATAAAAAGACGATTAGCTCAGCAGGGCAAGTATTGGTTATCTCTAAACGAACTTCATCGCCATATTGTCGTTGTGCTAACTCACCTTGTACTGCACGCAATAAATCTTCGGTTTCTTCTTCATCCAGAAAAATATCGGAGTTACGCGTTAAGCGGAATTGATAGCTGTCAATTACCGTCATGCCGACAAAAATTTCGGCCATAAAAAAATGAATAATAGAAGAAATAAACACAAATTCGCGGCATTGAGTGGTTATCTCAATCGGTAGCTCAATAATGTGCGAAAGCGAACGCGGTACTTGTACGATGGCGCGGCCAGAATTGCGGCCAAAAGCATCTTTACCGTCGAGTTTTACAATAAAATTTAAACTTTTATTTAAAATGCGCGGAAAGGGGTGCGCTGGGTCTAACCCTATGGGGCTGAGTACGGGCAGTACGTCAGAGACAAAATAATTTTTGAGATATTGTATTTGCTCTGGTGTCCATTCATCGCGGCGCAGCACGCGAATTCCGGCATCGCGTAATTGTGGCAAAATTTCGCTGTTTAGAATCTTGTATTGTTCGTCTACTAAAAGGTGCGCGCGCGCTGAAATCTGTTCAAGCGTTTGGATTTCAGTGAGCCCATCGGGGCCGAGGGGACTTTTTGTGGGCAGTTCAAGGCGTTCGACTAGGCCGCCGACGCGAACCTCAAAAAACTCATCGAGATTGGTTGAGAAAATACATAAAAAACGCAGCCGCTCCATGAGCGGCAAAGACTTGTTGTAAGCCTGATAGAGCACACGTTTATTAAATTCAAGCAAGCTAAGCTCGCGATTGAAGTAAGCACTGGACACAGTCAACCTCAGTGTTTAACGCAAATGAACAGCAGAATATGGCACAAATATGACAGCAAAAGGACAATGCCTAATTAACCTTAGCAAACAAAACGATGATCGCACAATTTCAGCGTGTTGAATAAGATGCCAGTCAGTCCAAATTGAACTACTGGCTAACGTGTTATTTTTTATTGCATTTGTAAACGTTAAAACTTTGACGGCCATTTTCGATGCCAGAGCTTGGCACGACGGTATCGCCAGAGTCACTAATCGCTTCATTGCGCGCCATATTGGCTAGTTCAGTGGCGACTTTATCGGCGTCGCGTTTCACAAAACCAACTTTGTTGGGCACACTGACGTTAACTTCGCTGACTTGTTTACAGCCACGTACATTAGCCGCGTTAGCAACGGCAACACTGCTAGCTTGCTCAGAAACTTTTACCCAAGTACAACTGCTTGTTACAGCGGCGATTGCAATTAGGGTGAGTGATAATTTTTTCACGGGAAAATCCTCTATGTGTTTATGAAAAGGCGAGCTAATGCAAATACATGGCTGCCAATGAAATGATGCTAGTGGCTACACTAATCGGAAGAATCTTTAGATGCAACCAATCTACCGAGATTTACGCAGTTTCTCCCAGTATTCGCCTAATCGTGCAAGCGCCAACAAATGTGGTGCCAATAATTGCAATAAATCCTCGGAAAACGAACTGAAAGTCTGGTCTGCATTGACTCAGCTGGTTATTATGCGGAGCAACCGCAAGGTTTACTCAGCGGCCACTATGAACGGCCTACACGGAAGTGAATAACGCACTTATATTTTTTATAAAAAACCAGTGCAATCAATTAACACGTTATCTGTAAACGGGAATTTCTCAGGAGTCCACCATGTTTATTACAAAGCCCTTTAGCGCTTTATTTTCATTCATTCGTCGCAACCGTCGTACCCTCATTACACTTGCCTTCGTTCTTGCCGTTATAGTGTCGTTGATTTTTGCGGCAGGTAAAATGTACCAGCGTTGGGACAATCACCCAGATCGCGGTGCTGTGGCGATGAGCAATAGCCCCACCGGTGAAAATTATACGACGCCGAAATATCTCGATCAGGGTTGGAGTGAATCTGAGAGTTTGTGGTTCTACAACACAACGCAAGGTTCAGGCTTAATCCCCTACGATTTCTTTTTAGTGCTAGAGCAAGCGGAGTCAACAGAGCCTTTGCGCGCTAACGCCGTCATGGATAATTTCCGCTACTTGCCGCAACAGCCCACCTTCTTTAACCCCGATGGCCTAGCCGTTGGTTTTGTAAAAGAAACTTATCAAGGTAAAGACTACGTGGGTTATACCTGCGCCGCCTGTCATACCGGTCAGGTTAACTACAAGGGTCAGGCGCTGCGTATTGATGGTGGCCCAGCGATGGCAGATATGGTGGGGTTTCTTACCGCGCTAGAAAAATCGATGAAAGCAACGCAAAGCGATCCACAAAAACGTGAGCGTTTTGTGCAGGCTGTGCTGGCGCAAGATAATAATTATTCGACTGCCGAACAAATTACCCAAGACCTCGCCAAGTGGACCAACACCATTATTCTGTACAACACCGTTAACCACAGTCATTTGGATTATGGTTATGCGCGGTTGGATGCCTTTGGCCGTATTTATAACCGTGTATTGCAACACGTGATTAATAAAGAGCAATTAAAGCTCGCGCTTTTGGGTGTTGCCAACCCAGACGAGAGCCGTTTGCTCACAGAGCCGCAAGTCGATGCCGTGTTAAAAGATATTGATGACACCATTATTGGTGATGCTCAATTTGCACTGATTACGCAGCGCTTAATGAGTAAAGAAGGCAATTTGCCAGGTTTGGGGCAGCGCGATCTATTGCGTGTGCGCGGCGCAATTTTCAATGAGCCTAGTGCACCTGTTAGCTACCCTTTTTTATGGGACATTTCGCACTCTGACTACGTGCAGTGGAATGGCTTGGCGGCCAATGAAGGTGTAGGCCCCTTGGGGCGTAATACCGGCGAAGTGATCGGTGTGTTTGGCATTTTGGATTGGTCAACGCGTGAAAAGGGTTTCAGCTTATCCGCCTATTTGACGGGCGAGAAAAACAAGAAGAAAACCATCGACTTTAAATCCTCGATTGACCTCACCAATTTGTCGCGATTGGAATCGCACCTTAAGAGCTTAAAGTCACCACAATGGCCAGAAGCGGTTTTAGGTAAGATTGATCAAGACAAAGCGAGTCGCGGGCAATTGGTCTACAACGAATACTGTGGCTCTTGCCATCAAGTTATTGATCGCAGTGCGTGGGATCGTCTCGTAGTGGCGAATATGACCGGCCTCAATACCTTGGGTACAGATCCGACCATGGCGCTGAATAGCGTGAACTACACGGGATATGCCGGTAATTTTGAATCGGTTTATCAATCAACAGATGTGGGCGATGTCATCATTCAAAAACGCGCGCCGGTTGTTCAGGTGTTGACCGCAGCGACTAAAGGCGCAGTGGCAACGCCAGACGCGGATAAGTGGGCTCTACGCCGCTTTGCCGATTGGGCTTACATGTTAGGTAAATCCTTCTTTGATAATGAGATCAAGCCCAGTGTAAAATCCGGCAATTATCAACCTGACACCACCGCCAACCCCTACCAGTCGCTTTTAGCCTATAAAGCACGCTCATTGAATGGTATTTGGGCAACGGCACCCTTCCTGCACAATGGTTCTGTACCTGACCTATGGAGTTTGGTGTCACCGGTTGAAGAGCGCCCTACTGAGTTCTGTGTGGGTAACCGCGAATTCAACCCGGTAAATGTAGGTTTTAATACCGATGGTTGCGATAAAACAGACCCCAATGATAAGCATAGATTTATTGTGGAGCCTTTAGGTAACCACAATACCGGCCATGAATACGGCACCGGTAAAGATGGCAAGGATAAACTGACAGAGCAGGAGCGTTGGGATTTAATTGAATATATTAAAACGCTGTAAGCTTTAATGATGTTTAGGCTGCATATTTGCTCTATTAAAGTGAACAAATATACAGCCTAAATTTTTGCGAATTTTATTCAGCGTTCTTTGCCGGTAGTTGCGTATAAGATGGTTGCGCATAGGACGTTATGAAAATATTGAAAGAAAGTATTCCAAGAAGTACAACGCTCAAATTACCTTTACTGCAAAGCATGCGTTTGGTGGTGTTAAGTGTGTGTGTGTTACTGCCAGCAGTTGACGCGTTAGCACAACAAACAGAAAAGCAAATTTCCTATCCGGTAGCCGTACCCGTTGCTCGCGCTGCGGCGACCAGTGCGCCTGTGAACACTACGCCTGCGATAAAAGCCCCTGAACCTGTTATTCGCCCAATCGAAGATGCTGCAACTCCGCCAGCTCGCGCTAAGGCACCTACAAAAAAAGTATCTACAGAAAAAGCGCCCACAAAAAAAGCACCTGCAAAAAAAGCACCTACAAAAAAATCGACAGCCTCTAAGCCTGTAGAAAAACCGATCAAAGAAAAAACCACAACAGCAAAAAAACCAACCACAAAAGCGAGTACAACCACCGCGAACAAAAAAGCAGTTAATACCACTGCTAAAAAATCAACGGTTAAGGTTGCACCCAAAACAACCAAAAATACAAAACCGGCCGCCGCTAAAAAACCTGAAGTAAAAACCTTAACCAGTGCAAACCCCGAGGCGAGTAGTGTAAAAAACCCCGCACAGGTCAGTACTAAAACAACGACACCCGTGCCAGATACTCAACCAATTGCCTCTTCAAACACCTCAGTCTCACCGCTTAAAAATACACATGTTAACCTCGTTGTACCTGTAGCCGCAGGTGTAGCTTTAGTGGCTGCTGGCGTGAGTGCAGAAGAGGAGCAAGAGCTTGCGCGAAGCTTGGCGGAAGAGGGCGAGTATTTAGCTGAGCCAGATATTCCTGAAGCAACAATCGCTAAACCAACCCCGCCAACACCCGTTGCCGTGGTATCGACCAGCCCTGTTGCAAAAACATCCTTGCCCATGAGTAATCAGCGCGAAGCATTCGTCACTGAATTTAAAAATTTCGTAGAGACAAAACTGGTGCCCAGAGCACCGGGTTTAGCGCTGGCGATTATTGCGGATGGCAAAGTGCAAGTATTAGAAACCTATGGCGTTAAAAAAGCAGGTAGTAATGGTTTGGTTAATGCAGATACTGCATTTCGCTTGGCTTCAGTATCAAAAAGTTTTGCGGCGACGGCGGCAGCCATGATGGTCAACGATGGCTTAATTCGTTGGGACACTAAAATTACAGACGTTTTGCCCAACGTAGAGTTTAGCAACCCGCGCTACGGTGACCAAATGACAGTTCAGCATATTTTGTCACAATCGACAGGTTTACCTACGCATTCGGGTGATAACCTTATTGAGGATGGTTTATCTTTCGATGAAGTGGTGCGTCGGCTTCGCTATGTGAATTTTGTGTGCCCGCCGGGTAAATGTTACAACTACCAAAATGTTACATACAGTTTGATTAGCAATATTGTGCTTAAAAAAACGGGCATGACTTATGAACAATATTTAGAGAGCAAAGTACTTCGACCTCTGGGTATGCGCACGGCGACTGTCGGCTATGCAGATTACACAGCGAATAATAATTATGCAGTGCCGCATCTTCCAACTCGCAAAGGTTGGTCGCCCACAACGGTAACTGAACATTATTATCGTATGAACCCTGCGGCAGGTGTAAATGCCAGCATCACCGATATGTCGCTCTGGGTGCTGGCGCAGATGGGGCAGAACCCTGCGGTTTTGTCACCTGTCCTGTTGAATACAGTGCACGCAAAAGTGACTCGCAATCAAAATCATTATGGCAGCCGCGAAGGTGTGATGAATAGCCACTATGGTTTAGGGTGGCGAGTATTTGATTATCGCGGCGATAAAAACTTTGTACACCACGGCGGCGGCGTAAAAGGTTTTCGTTCAGAAGTGGTGTTTAGCCCAGAGTTAAAAATCGGTATGGTGATTTTAACCAATGGCCCGCGCTTATCCGGCGATGTTATTTTTGAATTTTTGGATGCCTACGAAGACGAAAAACGCGGCGAGCGGAAGAAAGAAGCTGCAGCGCCTGTGAAGAAGAAAAAGAAATAAGGTGAATGAGAAAAAGAAATAAAATCCCGATATAAAAACGCCGAGCATTTGCTCGGCGTTTTTATTTTCACTAATGCGTTTCTGTTGTTATTTAATGGCTTTCATCAAACAAATCGCGCGTCACAGATCCGGTTACCATCACCTGCAAAATCCGGCGGCCTTCCATTTGCGTGATTTCAAATTCAAAGCCAGAAATTTTAAGGGTTTCCCCCACCACAGGTATATGTTGCAATTGCTCTAATAACAAACCTGCCAGTGTAAAATAATCGCCTTCTTCACGCTCTAGTTTTATATTTAACAACTCTTCTAATTGTTCTAGCGATAAACTCGCATCTAACAGCCAACCATTTTCCTGTTCAACAATTAATGGCGCTTCGTTTGCATCGGCTAGTTCACCAGCGATAGCGGCGAGCAAATCGCTGGTGGTAACAACGCCTTTGATACTGCCGTATTCATCGATCACAATCGCTAAAGGCACCGCTTGCTGGCGCAACATTTCCAATACATTTAAGGCGCTGGTGCCTTC
Organism: Gammaproteobacteria bacterium; assembly: GCA_005801205.1. Taxonomy (GTDB): domain Bacteria; phylum Pseudomonadota; class Gammaproteobacteria; order Pseudomonadales; family Cellvibrionaceae; genus Cellvibrio. The sequence goes on along the minus strand of SYDJ01000119.1, from coordinate 23,409 downwards.
GGGAACCGCAAGGGGTTCAACCGCGAGTGCAGCCAAATTGAGCGGTTGATTGCTGAGTGCGGCGGTGAGCAAATCGCGGCTTTGCACTACGCCGTGCAAATTATCCAACTCGTCGCGCGCCACTAACAAACGGGTTTGCGGTGTGGTTTTTAACACGTTGAGCAATTCTTCTGGTGTGGCGTTCACATCTACCCAAATAATATCTGGGCGTGGTGTCATCAGCGATTGCACTGGGCGATCTGAAAGTTGTAGTACCGAGCGAATCATTTGACGCTCGCTATTTTCAAATACCAACTCTTCGCCTTTAGGGTCGGCCATGGCAACTATGTCGTGGCCTACTTCGTCGGAATCAGACGTGCCGCCCAATAATTTCAATACCGCTTCTGCCGTGCGGTCGCGCAGTGGGCGCTCGCCGATAATGTGGCGGGTGCGGTTGGAGCGCGCCAATTGGTTGAAAAATTCAATCAGCACCGAGAAAGCAATAGCGCCATAAAGGTAGCCTTTTGGAATGTGTACGCCCGCGCCTTCGGCCACTAAGCTGAAGCCTATCATCAACAAGAAGCCCAAACACAACATGACTACTGTGGGGTGTTTGTTAACGAAATCGGTAAGGCTCTTACTCGCAACAATCATTACACCCATAGCGATAATGACGGCGAGCATCATTACAGACAGGTGCGAAACCATACCGACCGCGGTAATCACAGCATCTAGAGAGAAAACGGCATCGAGGATCACAATCTGGGTGATAACGGCCCAAAAAGCCGCATGAGTGCGGGTTCCTCGTGGGGTATTAACTTTACCTTCAAGGCGCTCGTGCAGCTCAATCGTGGCTTTAAATAAGAGGAACAGCCCGCCAAATATGAGGATCAAATCGCGCCCTGAAAGCGGCTTGTCAAACACGCTGAAAAGTGGATCTGTAAGCGTTACCAGCCAAGAGATTCCCGCCAGTAAACCCAACCTTAAGAGTAGGGCTAGGCCTAAGCCTATTTTGCGTGCGAGGTCACGCTGATGTTTGGGCAGTTTGTTGGCGAGTACAGCAATAAAAATGAGGTTGTCTATGCCGAGTACAATCTCCAGCACAACCAGTGTTAAAAGGCCAAGCCAGGCCGTGGGGTCGAGCATCCACTCCATTGCTAGCACCTCAACTCAAATAGGTTAAAGGCAGGGTAAATCCGTTTAAAAAGCGTATGACTCTGAGATTCAGGGTCGGGTTCTGCGGTTGGCATTGAAAATCCAAGGTGACCAAAGGAAGGGCGATTCTACTGTACAGAGACGCACAATGACTAGCCTTAGCGTGCGGAGTGTCTGCTTCAGTAACATTAGGGGGTTGTGTGGGTTTGTAGATGTTAAGAGATGGGTTTGTGGATGCTAGGAAGGAATGTCACAATCCCACCATGACAACTCAGCTTGGCTTTAGATTTATCACCAGCCTTCAAGGCATATCTGCCGCGCACTGGAACGCCCTGTGTGGCGATGATTACCCTTTTTCGCGCTATGAATTTTTAGCGGCGCTTGAACAAAGCGGCAGTGTAGGCAAGGGCACCGGTTGGCAGCCGCAGCATCTTATGGTTTACAACAGCGATGAATTAATAGCTGCTATGCCGCTCTATAGCAAGAGCCATTCTTACGGCGAATACGTTTTCGATTGGAGTTGGGCGGACGCCTACAAGCGTTACGGTTTCGATTATTACCCAAAATTAATTAATGCGATTCCTTTTACACCTTGTTCAGGTTCGCGCTTGTTGCTGAAAGATGCTTCACGTTTAGCAGAATTACTACCGCTGATTCTGGATGCCATTAAACATCATGCGCAAAGCCTCAATGCCTCCAGCTGGCATTGTTTATTTCCCAGCGCAGAGCTTTCCGCGCATTTAAGTGCAGCGCACATATCGCAGCGAGTGGGCACGCAATTTCACTGGTACAACCGCGACTATAAAAGCTGGGATGATTTTGTGGGTGCCATGAATTCGCGCAAGCGCAAAAATATCAACAAAGAACGGCGCGCCGTGGCAGAGCAGGCTATTCGTTTTGAAACCAAAGCGGCGCAGACTATAACGGCAGAAGATTGGCAGTTGTTTTATCGGCTCTATTGCAACACCTATTTAAAGCGCAGCGGCCACACCGGTTATTTAACAGAAGCCTTTTTCACCTTGTTGGGCGAACATTTTGCGCAGCACTGTTTGTTGGTCATTGCCTATCAACAAGATCAACCCATTGCGGCCGCGCTATTTTTTACCGATAGCCAAACCATTTATGGCCGCTATTGGGGTTGCCTTGAAGAACACGAATTTTTGCATTTTGAAACCTGTTATTACCAAGGCATTGAATACGCGATTAACCATGGATTGCAACGTTTTGACGGCGGTGCACAAGGCGAGCATAAGATTGCACGCGGGTTTGAACCGGTAATGACTTACTCAAATCATTGGCTGGCACGACCCGATTTTCAGCAGGCGATAGATAATTTTTTGGATGCAGAAAAGCTATCGATAGAAAATTATATGAAAGAAGCGGAAGGCTATTTGCCATTTAAATAAAAATTGTGCGACGCCGCTTAAGGTAATCCTTGCGAGACTCGCCGTGACAAATTGCAGGAGCAATTTGCACAGCAAAGCTGCCCGAAGGGTAAACCACATGGATGTGATTTATGAATACATCCATGTAGGCTCGTCGCCGGCGTCCATGCCGCCGGCGGTCTCGCAAGAATCACCTTAAGCAGCTAACTCAAGAGTGAGTTTCAAAAAAGAGAACAACAATGCTCGCAAAACTTCACCCTAGAAATATTTTAACCGCCCTCGACGAAATTGATGCACAAGCACCGTCGTACAACATGAGCAAACCCCAAGCGCTGCGCCGGGTATTTGTGGTGCTCGCCTGCGTGTCAGTGTGTTTGCTGTTTATGCACTACGCCAAATTTTCCAATAACTTACAAAGCCTGTTGCAGGTAGTCGCGAGCTGGCAAGGCTTGCCCGTGAATCATGTTGTTGAGCAATTAGCGCAAGCCGGTATTTGGGAGCTGTGCGGCTATGTGTGGTGGACGAGTGTTCAAGTAATTGGCTATGTGTTGCTGCCCGCGCTCTTAATTCGCTACGGATTCAAAGCGCGCGTACGCGATTTTGGTTGGCAGCTCAACCAAGCGCCGCAACATTGGCGTGGCTATCTACTATTGCTCAGCCCCATTCTGGTATTTATTTATCTGGTCAGCCTTGGCAAAGACTTCGTTAATCACTATCCCTTCTACTCGCTAGCGAGCCGCAGTTGGGCTGATTTACTTGCGTGGGAGTTTTTGTACCTTACACAGTTTGTGTGTTTGGAGTTTTTCTTCCGTGGATTTATTCTCAATTCACTGCGTCCCGCATTGGGCGCTAATGCCGTCTGGGTCATGTGCGTTCCCTATCTGATGATCCATTTTCCCAAGCTTTGGTTAGAAGCCACGGGCGCGATTTTGTTTGGGCTGTTTTTGGGAATACTCGCGTTGCGTTCACGCTCAATTTGGGGCGGTGTTTTGGTTCACGCAGGTGTTGCACTCAGTATGGATATTGTCGCCCTCTTGAGAAAACAGGGTTTGCCTCAGAGTTTTTGGCCGTTCTAAATTGCCACCATTGTTTCCGCAAACGTCACCCCGAGTATCATGCGTGGGTATTAAAGTAGCTAAGCAATTGTGCCGATGTTGCGTTTTGAAAGTGAAACCTCCCATGTTGCAGGCAATTCTTAATCTGGGACGAAGCGAGTAGGTCTTATACCTAATCTAGCCCTGTAACTTTCAGTGCTTAGGTCGAGGTCTAGTGAGTGAGGATGTAGTTCTAACAGGGGTATAAAAGCGCTGAGTGTTCATCTCTAACAATAACGAGGACACTCCCAAAATGATAAAGATAAAACCGATGTTACTCTTGCTGACCACGCTCAGCATCTCGCAATTCAGCAGTGCAGCTCTAACAACCTATGGCGCGGGCAATATCAGCGACCGCGCCAACCCAGCGGGTTACAAATGCGCGGTTGATCATGGCAATTGGATTTACAGCGCCGGTGTTGTACAACCCGGTGTGAGTAGCTGCAATCCCATAGGTACGCCCACGCCCATTTACCCGCAAAAAGTAGCACCCGCTACCGGCAAACCCACCATGACGCACCGTTGGTGGGGCTCCATTTCATTTATCGGCGAAATGAAAGTGGGCGATAGCGCGGGCGCGGCCTATATCACGCCAGACCCAATGACCGCGCGCATTAGCGATCGCGGTGCCCGTATTTTGGGCATTCCCAGTGGCCTGCGCAGTAGCTCCACGCAAACCGCTTACTCCATTCCCGATCCGTTCAGTGAAGTCTTCGATGGCTTGGCGATAGGCAATACTGCCTTCAGCAATATGGAAGCTTATCTTAAAGATTACAGCGATGGCTCAGTGACTGTGCAGTGGAACAGCGGCAGCACGCCGGTGATGGAAGCGACTTTTGTCCACGGTTCGCCCTATGCCTATTTCACGGCATTGCAAGGCAGCATTGTGATTCGCACTAAAGCGGCGGATAGCGGTGAAAAAGGCGTGTTCTACCAAAGCGGTAATAGCCTTGGTGTTTGGACAGATGTTGCGGGCGACCGCAATAACTTCCTCATCACCGGCCACGATGCCACCACCTTTAGCAACGTGAATAGCGCGGCGATTGGTGTGGCCAATGCTAGCAAGCGGGTAACCATTACCTTGTTGCCGCAAGTGACGGGCACACCCGCAACAGCTATGACGCAGGCCTTTGCGCAATACGCCACCCAGCTTGTGGATAAGGTAAACATTAACTATGCGGTGGATAGAAACACCAACAAAGTCACCGTTAGCCACCAATACCAATACGCGGGTTCAGCGGTAACCACCATGGTCGGTATGCTACCGTTGCATTGGAAAAACTCCACTCAGGCGGTTACCAGCTACAAAATCCGCAGCGCGCGTGGCGTGACCAAATTCGCTGCTACTAACGGTTTTAGCTACACCATTCCCTATGTTGGTGTATTGCCAACCCTGCCGGCTGGTATTGGCGATTACAACCTAGCCCAACTGAAAGCGCTGGTGACCGAGTTTATCAATCAAGGTTCGGCTAACTGGAATACCGCGACCGATACCTACTGGGCCGGTAAAAACTACGGCAAGGTAGCGGAGTTGGCCGCAATCGCCCGCGCGATTGGGATGACGACTGAGGCCGATCAGATGGTCAATTGGCTAAAAGCTGAATTGCAGGATTGGTTCCGCGCCAATACCAATGGCGCTTCTGATACCACCAAATACTTCGCTTATGACAGCAACTGGAACACTTTACTTGGGTTTGATGAATCCTTTGGCGCGCAACAACAGCTGAACGATCACCACTTCCACTACGGCTACTTTGTGCGTGCGGCTGCGGAAATTTGCCGTATCGATGCCAACTGGTGTGGCGCTAGCCAATACGGCCCCATGGTGGAATTGCTGATTCGCGATTACGCCGCTGGCCGCGACGATGCCATGTTCCCCTATGTGCGCTTCTTTGACCCTGCTTACGGTTTCTCTTGGGCATCAGGTCACGCCAATTTTGTGTTGGGCAACAACAACGAATCCACCTCAGAAGCTGCCAATGCCTACGGCGCTATCATCCTCTACGGTCAAATCACCGGTAATACAGCTCTGACGGAACGCGGTATGTATTTGCATGCGTCTTCAACGGCTGCTTACTGGGAGTATTGGAATAACATCGACCGTTATCGCGGTTTAACCGGCGACTACGATAACTTTGATAGCGCTTACCCTAAAATGACCACCTCGATTATCTGGGGCAATGGCCACGTATTCGGTACTTGGTTCAGCGGCGCTTATGCGCATATTTTGGGGATTCAAGGTCTGCCGCTTAGCCCCTTGGTTTTACACATTGGGCAGCACCCAGATTATTTGGCCAACTATGTGACCTTGGGTATGACCGAATCCAGCAATGGCAAACCCTCAGGCTTACCCAATGGCCAATGGCGCGATGTATGGTGGAATATTTGGGCGATGACCAATGGCCAAGCAGCGGTTAACGATATGCAAAGCCATGGCTTCAACTACACACCCGAAGAGGGCGAAACCAAAGCCCATACCTACCAGTGGATTTATACCCTCAAGCAATTGGGTACTTTAGCGACGGGTACGGGCGCATTAACGGCAAATAGTCCATCGGCAGTGGCTTTTGATAAAGCAGGTGTAAAAACCTATCTCGCCTACAACTTTGACTGCTCAGCACAGTACGTAAGCTTCTCAGACGGTATGAAGTTAGCCGTACCTGCTAAGGGCTTCCGCATTAAGAAAACCGGCGAAGCAATAGATGCCAATCCCGGCACCACGACTTGCACAGGTTCTAGCAGTTCGGCGGCCAGTTCTTCGGTAGCGAGCAGTGTGGCCAGCTCGGTTGCTAGCAGCGTTGGCAGTTCAGTGGCTAGCTCCAGCTCATCCTCAGCCGCATCAGGCAATGGCCATACGATTCTGACCAGTACCAGCGCCAAGTTCTTTGCTAACAACGCACCATGGGCCGATATTCACTACACCATCAACAATGGCCCGCAACAAAACGTGCGTATGACTCACAACGCGGATAACACCAACACTTACACAGTGACGGGTATTCCTGCGGGTGCAGTGGTGAAATATTTCTACACCATAGGTTTGGCGGCAGGGGGTGCGGCAGATACCGCATGGGTACAGTTCACCATGAGCCCTACGTCTAGTGCAGCCAGCTCAAGTGCGGCGAGTTCGGTGGCGAGCAGTGTTGCTAGCAGCGCAGTAAGATCTTCGGTAGCGAGCAGTGTAGCCAGTTCAGTGGTTAGCTCCAGCTCATCGTCTGCAGCATCAGGCAATGGCCATACAATTCTGACCAGTACCAGCGCCAAGTTCTTTGCTAACAACGCGCCATGGGCCGATATTCACTACACCATCAACAATGGCCCGCAACAAAACGTGCGCATGACTCACAACGCGGACAACACCAACACGTTCACAGTGACAGGTATCCCCGCAGGCGCAGTGGTGAAATATTTCTACACCATTGGTTTAGCGGCTGGGGGTGCGGCAGATACCGCATGGGTAACTTTCACCATGAGCGCTACGTCTAGTGCAGCCAGTTCAAGTACAGCGAGTTCGGTGGCGAGTAGTGTTGCTAGCAGTGCAGCAAGTTCTGCGGCTAGCGGCAATGGTTACACCATCTTAAGCAGTACTAGCATTAAGTTTCACGCTAACAATGCATCTTGGGCAGATATTCACTACACCATTAACAACGGTGCTCAGCAAAATGTGCGTATGACTCACAATGCCGATAACAGCAACACTTACACGGTAACGGGAATTCCAGTGGGGGTAGTGGTGAAATATTACTACACCATTGGGCAACCAGTCGGTGCGGTAGATACGGCGTGGGTACAAGTAGTTAGGTAAAATAAAAACCCACTAACACTGAAAACAAAAATCTCAAGCACTGCGAAGTGCTTGAGGTTTTTTTTAGATTTGAACTATTACATTTTTAAGCTGTTACAGCGGGTTGTCCTGAATTACAGAGAGGTCTTGATAATTTGGCAACAAAGGCTGCAATAGAATTTCCAAAGTCATTTAAAAATTGTTGTAATTCAGTAGAGGGCGGTTGATTGGCACTGGGTGATATTGTTTAGGTAAAATATAAAACTCAACCATCAAGTTATTTAAATTCAAAGAACGAAGTCAGCGTGAGCCGACCCGTAGCAGGGTTGGGGTCAAAATTATAGTCTTTCCCAATTTTCCCTGAGTGAAGGCTCGTTCCTCTATACATAAGCAATCGATTAAATACTGCATCGAATGACACCACTTCTTCAAATTGATCTGTAGAGCCGTTTATATAGCCCTCTGGGTACTTATCTTCCGTAGGATACCTTTCTTGTATGTGCGCCATATAACGTGAATATCGGTCGTCATCTACATACTCAAAATTTGTTGGTCTATGGCGATACAACGCAGTCCCCATACTGGGAATTGATTGTAGATAATGCACCACGGCTAACCCTTTACGCGACGGAGAATCGAAATGGGGAATCCGCTGCAATAAATCAAGATTATTCGGGGAAGTGGTTATTATCGAAAATTTAGAAACAGCATTTTTAATTTGTCGTACTTCAAGCTGAAAAAATTGCTCCATAAAAAAACCAAGAGTTTTAATAAGAGCAATTGTATATTCTTGTGGAACCTGCATACGAACGCCAGGGTAGAAGGAGTCTGCTTTAGCAAATTCATTTTGCTGGATAGCAAGTTCTTTCAAGGCTAATGAGCCTTGCAGGAACGAATCAACCAACAATACCTCTTGCTGTTCATTGCCTACTCTGTAACAGTCAATATTTGCGTCTTCGCAAAGCTCATACACAATCGGTTCCATACAACTTCTCTTACTTTAAGCAAACCAAATTGACATCACGCTCTCCGGTAATTAAACCTGTATGAGAGCCTCTGTCTAAAATCACTCTATGATTACATTAACATTTGTATAAACACGCTAAATGCTTATTTAAAGTGGTTTGGCCTTACAGTATTGATTGATAAATTGTTGATGAGTGGGCATGGCCGCTACTGTTTCACCAACCTTCCCGCTCAGAGATCTTAAGAAGCTTTTCAGCTCCATTTCACCCATCACATCAGCAATAGGATGATAGGCCGTAGGCATAATACCTTGCCCCATCATTACCTGAACCCAGGAATCATTGAGAAATAATTCTTTCTCTTCTAACGCAATTGCTGCTGTATCTTTAAATAACTGTACGCGATGCGCCAAGGCTTCAGGTATTTCCATGTTTTTACAGTAGCGCCAAAATTCTGTGTCATCTCTTTGAGTTGCGTGGTAATGCAAAATCACGAAATTACGTGCGCGATCCATTTCTACTTGCGACTGCGTATTAAATTCATCCACATTAGACATTACAATTTCATTTTGTGGAAAATACCGCATCAAGCGATAAATCGCAGACATGGCTAGATGGATGGATGTAGATTCCAGTGGCTCAATAAAACCTGCGGTGAGCCCCACGGCAATACAGTTTTTATTCCAAACTTTCATCCGACGGCCAGTTTTATATTTAATCACTCGCGGCTCAGTAACAGGGCGCCCTTCCAAATTTTTCAGCAAGGTGCCTATCGCTTCATCATCTGAAACGTGTCGGCTGGAATAAACCATGCCATTTCCGGCTCTATGCTGAAGCGGGATACGCCACTGCCATCCAAAATCATGCGCTATTGATTGCGTGTAGGGCTTCGGTGCTTGCACTAATTCGGTTTGCAGCGCGACTGCTGAATCACAGGGAAGATAATGACCGTATGGCACATAGGGTGTATTTAAAGCTCCGTCGATGAGCATGGCTTTAAAGCCCGTGCAATCTAGAAATAAATCGCCCTCTATTTCTTGCCCATCTTTCAACAGCAACGATGTAATAAAACCATTCTCTGGAGAAACGACTACCTTTTCAATGAATCCCTCAACATGCTTAACACCGAGCTTTAGAGAAAAAATCTTCAAATAATCTGCATATAAATTAGCATCAAAGTGATAGGCATAATTAATCCCATCATTTTCACCACTACACTTCTCTAAACGCGCAGCTTTAGACTCAGGGCAGTAATCGCCAAAGGGAACATCTATACCGTATTTTTTTCCTGCCAGCCAAAAATGTTGGAATTGACATGCCCAACAATCTCTTCCCGTAAGCCCAAAAGAGTGAAAGTATTTATCGCCTTTATTAGCCCAGTTACTAAACTCAATACCTAACTTAAAGGTTCCTTGAACATGCGCCATGAGCTCTCGTTCATTAATGCCCAACAGCTTATGAAATACTCGCAGGGTGGGGATAGTTGCTTCCCCCACGCCTATTCGCCCAATTTCTGGCGATTCAATCAAGGTGATATCGAGATTTTTTCCGAGTACTTTGGAGATAGCTGCGGCAGCTAACCAACCTGAAGTGCCACCACCTGCAATAACGATTTTACGAATAGAATTCATGGTTGTATGTTCGGTCATTTCTCAGCTCATAGTAATTAATTTGAAGTATGCTAACTTACTTCATTCTTGCATTTTTGATATCAATCAAACCTTGTATGTTATTCACAGAATCAGCAACGTTGTACGCCAGTGATAAGAAACCAGATTTGTGTAACTCAATTACAGCATCATTTTCTAATGCCATTAACTTTTCAATATGCACGGTATAGCCGGCATCAAAATTAATAGTAGCCCCGTTAGCCAAATGAATTTCCAACCTAACCCGCTCAAGAAGATCGAATTTCAAAAAGGCTTCCATCATAGGCTCAAGTTGCTCAGAACCTTCATGGCGCGCGGACAATATATTTTTTATTTCCGTTAAGGTACTTGAGCTTGTGCCATCGTCATTGAACAGTGCTGGAGCTGTGTTGTCCTGAATTCTGGAATCATTTAGATCCACATAAATAACAAGTCTTTGTTCTGTTTCTTGTTGCTGAAGCCCAATAATAAAAGGGCCTTGTTTTATAGCCTGAGGAATATAACGCGTACTCCAGGTTGAGTTCTCGTTCAGAAAGAGATTTTCATTCTCCTCAAACCCCAGTAAAACGACTGGAATAAAGCGACCGGTTTCAGAATCTTTGCGAAATAGAATGGGGTACTCTCGTTGAGCCTTGGCAAATTCATTAGGCAGTATCATGACTGCGCCTACGTGGTGCCCGTATTCAGAGCTGTATTTTTCTGCATACCCAAGATTTTTATGTTGTTCAACGTTTAGTAGTTGAAAATTTTTCATTTTATCTTCCGTCTTTCTTGTTTGATTTAAAAATATGTGACCTAAAAAAATGCCGCTCAAAAGAGCGGCACTTTTTTACTAACATCAATAAAGATTATTAGAAATTGTAACGCGCAGAAAGCGAGTAACGAGGTTCTAATATATTGAAGTCTCTTACTTGATAGCCAGTACGGCCATATGTTTTCTGATCTTCACCCAGCAGGTTAGTAGCTTCCAAGGCTACAGTAAGATCCTCGGTCACTTTGTAGCCTACGTTTAAGTCAACTTGACCGTAGGCATCTGTGAACTGAGGTTCACCACTGTCGTTCGCATTATTCAGGAACTCGGCGCGCCAGTTATACGCAATACGTGCTTGCCATTGGTCTTTTTCATAGATACCAACAACGTTAGCAGAATCACTCAAACCTAGCAGTGCAAATTGAGGTGTTCCTGGTTCTGTATCTAACTTGTAGTTAATAGAGCCATTAACAACAGTATAGTTAGCTTGCAAACCAAAGCCGCTATCACCAAAGAAGTATTGACCGGCGAATTCCCAACCATTCAATACAGCATCTTTAGAGTTTGTAGGCATCGTAGTATCGTTCACAACACCTGGATCACCCGCTACAGCCACGATATCTACGCCGTTACTCCACTTCTCATAATCTGCCGCGTTATAAGTGCCACCGGTACCGCACAAACCAGAGTTGTTTTGATTGATACAGCCATTAGCGGTTGTAGTCATCATACCAACCATTTGGAATAGGCTTCGCTCATTTACTGGGTGGTTACCGGCTTGCAATGCAGCCAAAGCTGCGCGTGCACGCGGGCCTCTAGTTGGGTCCAATGTATCAGCGTAAGTAACGCTACTAGTTTGGCTACCAATGAAGTTTGGTACGCGCTTATCGAAGAAGCCAACAGAAACATAATCAGTGTCGTTGAAATAATATTCAACTGAGAAGTCTATGTTGTTAGATTCAACTGGTTTCAGTTTTACGTTACCATCGGTGCTAAGACCCGGTAAACCACCGACCAATGGTGAACCGTTTCTTGGTGTATTACCTGCAGCCCCCATTTGTAGATCGTTGTAGCTTGCACGAGAAATCGTTTTACTGCTTGATGCACGTGCAATCAGCTCATCACTAATATGGAAGGTTAAGTCCACATTAGGAAGCACATTGTTGTAGCTGTTTTCGCTAACTGTGTAAGGAAGTGAACCCGCTGCACCAACAGCTGTATTGTTAAAGTCTCTATCGGCTGTCCATGTGATCTTTCTGGGGGAAACGCGTGAATAAGATTCTACGTCTGTGGTTTCATAGCGAAGGCCAGCAGACAAATCCACCTTCATATCACCCAAGTTACCACTGAGGTTGGTTTCAACGTAGGCTGCTTGGATATCTTCAGCAATCTTACGGTCAGTACTGTCAATTTTGTTAGCGGCATATGGAACTTTGGTTGGAGAATCCGCAAACATATGACGAGCTACCGCATTAAAGTTGGTAACACGTACGCCGGTAATGTTTGATGTGGCTTTTTCACCGTTGTTCTTTGCTGTAGCAAAGAAAGCTTTGGCTCCAGATGACAAGTTAGAGTCATAACCGTCAAAATAATCGTTGAAATTAATTAACTCAAACCAATTTGGGTTAATGTCGCCTGGCGCTGCAACACTCCAACCGCCTCTCATGGTTGCATTACCAATGTCTGATTGCTTTTGAATCGATTCGGTTTGCAGTGAGCTTATGCCAAAGTTAATAGAGCCTGAATCTGAAAACTCGTACTTACCAGAAACTGAAGCTTCTTTAACATCTTGCCAAGTACGCGCATTAACCAACTGGCTAATGGTAGAACCTACATCGCTCTTCTTAATGCCACCGTTTTGTACGACGCTTGCAATAAGAGGCATATCACCACTCATATCCAAACCTTGAGCTACCACTGTGTTTACGCCTATACCTAGCGCAACTTGTGACCCTGGTGCATTCCAAGGGGTTGCACTTGATTTAGCATGGTGAACATCAAGTTCAAGGGTCAACTCATCGGTAGCTTCAAAGGCTAGGTTAAAGCCTATGTCGTCTGTTTTACTCTTATTTGAGCGTAAAAAGTTTTTCAACGCGATATCGCGAGGGGCGCCAGTTGGATTCGCCTGCCACCAGTAAAGAGGAGCAGAGCTGACAGAGCTGTCATCCCACTGTACAGCGTTAGTTGAAAATGCGCTATCAGCGAACCATAAAGAGTAAATTGATTGTTGCGCTTCGGATTTAGTTTGTACATTCAGAACATCAAGCGTTGCCGTCACTTTATCAGTAGGCTTGTATTGCAATGTCAACAGTGTGTTGTCACGCACACGTGATGAGTCAACATGGTAGAAATTCGACTCATTGGTACGTGTAGCCAAGTCACCCGTTCCAGGAACGTTTGGGGTAGCCTTAGTTGGCTCGTTAACTACTACAGCACCGGGAGTATAACCGCCGCTGAAAATACTGCCGCCTGAGTAGCGTGTCGTCTGACCCCAGCCAGCATTACCATAGCCAGAGCGACCACTGTTACGCTCTTGGTGCGTAGCCGACAATGATGCACCAAACATCTCATTAGACCAGCTTACGAAACCAGATAGTTCCGGCGTAATTTCTTCGTTAATGTCAGTAGATTGGTCATATATAGCTTTACCACCGATGGTGGCTTTGAAGCCTTCATGATCGAATGGTTTAGCGGTTGAAATGTTTACCGTTGCACCAATACCACCAGTAGGGACACTTGCCTTACCGGTTTTGTACACTTGCACACCTGAAACAGATTCAGCTGCAATATTGCTCATATCGAATGAACGGTCGCTCACAACGTTACCACCACCGTCGATTGAAGCTGTCGACAATTGACGACCATTCAAGGTAACCAAGTTGTATGCTGGGCCGAAACCACGAGAAGTGAGTCTAGCACCTTCGCCATCAGTACGATCAATAGAAATACCGGTGATACGTTGTAGCGATTCAGCCAAGTTTGCATCTGGCATTTTACCGATGTCTTCTGAAGAGATCGCATCAACAACACCCGCTGCGTCACGCTTGATATCCACAGCGCGTTGTAACGACGCCTTGATACCGGTAATAACGATTTCTTCTCCCTCTTCTTGTGCGAAAGCAAAGCTGCTTAAACCCAAGGCTGATGAAGCCACCAAAGTAGCGAGAAGTTTTTTCTTAAAGCTAACTGTTTTGTACATGGAGTTCTCCTTTAAATCATTAGAAATTATATTTTCCGGTACTACAGCCTCTGTAGTTGAGGATCCCAAACAATCATCAACTGCTAGGCCCGCTCCTTTGGATGAGGAGCGATCATTTCACTAGCTGATCAAGTGTGTATCAACCAATAAAATTTCTTACAGGCTATGTTTCTTTATATAACTATTTTGAATAAAGGACGGTTTTTAAAAATCATGTAACCGTTCACATAGCCAAATTTAAGGCGGTTTTAATTCAAAAAAGACAGCGCCGTCGAATGTCGCACAAACCGTGTGGGCTATGCAATATGTTTGTGTGAAAAGTGAACCTTGATTTGCTGTTGCGGTCTCAGGCGCTCGCCATATGCAGGTGCTGCCGGAGATGAAGAATATTGTTGTGTTGCGTTGTAAATGATGGCGATGAAATTCAGATTTTTATACATTCATGAATATCCTTAGTGAGCTTTGTGACGGTGAATATAGCCGCCAAATGTGGATAAATCTAATCTTTTCATGCTTTATTCTTATTTAAAATGGCTTTTTATAGAGTTATTGCCGCTTCGTGCAAGCCAGTTACCTCACTGATCACATCATTTGGCTTATAGATCTGGCTGCGGGCTATATTCACTGGTTCGAGGAATCACATCGTCCCACTATCTTTTTTTTGGCAAATATGGGTGGTTCACTTAAATAAACTTTAAGTGGGAAACCTATATTTCTATTAAAATCAAATAGTTAATGTTTTTAAGGGCAGGCACATTTTATAAGGTTCGCACATGCGAAAAATCATTTAATCGAACCTGAATGCTTCTGTCGCCTTCTATAAGCAAGGCGGTTGGCGTGCTCGTGTGACCATAACTATAAGCAGACCTTAAAGGTTACAACCTATCTTAGTGATTATGGATATTCAGAATATGTGGATTAGTGATATTTTGTGGCAAGGTTACAGCCTTTATTTAAAAGAGCAGCCACCTTTTCTGGTAATAGATGAAGGTCTGGTAATAGATGAAGGATTGTCTGGTAATAGAGAAGGCTTGTGATTGTAGTGCTGTTACAGAAGGCCTTTAAAAATAATAGATGAGCGAGTGATGGAAAAAACCATAAAACAAATCGTAATAGTAGGTGGTGGTTCAGCCGGTTGGTTAACCGCAGGTATCCTTGCGGCACAACATGCCACAAAAACGCCAGAAGGGCTTCAAATAACCTTGGTGGAATCGCCCGATGTCAATACCATAGGTGTAGGCGAGGGCACTTGGCCATCCATGCGCAACACACTACAAACCATTGGGATTTCTGAAACAGAATTCGTGCGCGAATGCAGTGCTGCGTTTAAGCAAGGCTCAAAATTTGTGGGCTGGAAAAATGGCCGCGCAGACGATTTTTATTATCATCCCTTTACTGTACCCAATGGTTACACGCAATCTAATTTACCAGCAGCGTGGCAATCGCATTTTTCGAGTATGTCGTTTGCCGATGCTATGTGCGAGCAAAGTCATATTTGTGAAGCGGGGCTTGCACCAAAACAAATTACAACACCTGAATATGCGAGCGTTGCTAATTATGGCTACCACCTTGATGCTGGAAAATTTGGTCAGGTTCTGCAAAAACATTGCACTGCAAAATTGGGCGTAAAACATGTACTCGATCATGTCACCCATATTAATTCCACTGCAGATGGTGATATTGAATCTATCGCCACCAAAAATAGCGGTGCCATTGTGGGCGATTTATTTATTGATTGCTCTGGTTTAAGTTGTTTATTGCTTGGGCAACATTTCCAAATTCCATTCCTCGATAAAAAACAATTTTCAATTAACGATACTGCGCTTGCCATTCAAACGCCCTACCCAGAAGAAAATTCCCCTATAGCCTCCCCCACCATTGCCACTGCGCAAGAGGCCGGTTGGATTTGGGATATAGGGTTATCGTCGCGTCGCGGTACTGGCCATGTTTATTCCAGTGCTCATAGTAGCGATGAAAAAGCCGAGCAAACGCTGCGAGCCTATATTGCGAAATCGGTAGGCGAGAAAAAGGCAGAAGAACTAAGTTGCCGAAAATTACCCATTCGCGCGGGTCATCGCCAAAAATTCTGGCATAAGAACTGTGTGGCGGTAGGTATGGCGGCGGGATTTATTGAACCCTTGGAAGCATCTGCGCTCGCCTTGGTAGAGATGTCAGTCAATATGATTAGCGATGAAATGCCGGCAACGCGCGCCGCAATGGTGTTGGTTGAAAAGCGTTTTAATACACGCTTTGATTATCGCTGGGCGCGTGTGATTGATTTTTTAAAATTACACTATGCATTAACTCAGCGCACAGATACCGATTATTGGCGCGATGCCTCTAGCCCAGCGTCTGTGCCAGAACACTTGCAAGAATTATTAACACTCTGGCGTTATCGCCCCCCGTATTACAATGATTTCATCGAAAACGAAGAGGTCTTCCCTTCTGCCAGTTATCAGTATGTACTCTATGGTATGGGTTTTAAAACAGAAGCCCGTGCCTACGCAAAACCGCGCGATGATTTATCTATGGCGATAAAAGCGATTGAAGCCACGCTGAATAAAGTCCCTAAATACCTTGCGGGCTTACCTTCTAACCGTAAACTGGTTGAGCATGTGTTGAAACAAGGGATGATGAAAATTTAACAAACAACGACCTTTATCATCCAAGGATGGATAAAATATTCTATTCAAACGTTTTATGTACCCCTGTTTTTAGGCAATACATGTTTCCCGCAAAAAGTGAACTGCCCCACCTTGCGAGTTTCTTGAAAGTGGGACGACACAAATTCCAAACATCCCCATTATCAGCCCATCGTAAAACCCCTTTTTTACTTTAAAGCTTATTTTTAATCGTTGTTATAACTGAATAATTGCAGCGATTAAAACAACCGAACCTAGATACGGGTCAGGCCGTATTTGGGTGTTAACAAGTGTGATTAGGTGTGTAAAAGCACCTAGCCAAGCCCGTTTTTATTCTTGTTAGCTCTCTTTGTTAGCCCCCAATTTTGGGGGCTTTTTTACACAGGTTATTGTTCTACTTAATTGTGGTGAAACACTATGATGCATTCTTTTAAACGCTATTTGTCATTTTTGGCGAGTCTCATTGTCTGTGCTTTGATCTTACCGGGCTGTGAAACCCCTGCGCCAAAAACCAAGATAGTAGAAGCACCCAAAACACTGGATGCAACACGTGTGACTCGCAATCCTGAGCTTTGGCCAAAGCCGGTTAGCAAGGTGGCCAAAGATGCGGCGATGGAAAAAAAGATTGATGCACTTATCGCAAAAATGACCTTGGAACAAAAAGTCGGCCAAACCATTCAGCCAGAAATTCGTAGTATCAGTCTCGCCGACATCAAAAAATATCACATAGGGTCAATCTTAAACGCCGGTGGTGCCTTCCCCAATAACAACAAATTATCCAAAGCCGAAGATTGGGTAGCCTTGGCGGATAGTTTTTACAAAGCGTCTATGCAACCTGCCGAAAACGGCGTTGCTATTCCCATCATGTGGGGGACGGATGCTGTTCACGGTCATAACAATGTAATAGGCGCAACCTTGTACCCGCACAACATTGCCTTAGGTGCCGCGCATAACCCAGAGTTAATGAAAAAAATCGGCGCAGCCACTGCCCGTGAAATTGCCGTAACCGGTATTGGTTGGAGCTTTGCGCCCACAGTCGCGGTAGCGCGTGATGATCGCTGGGGCCGTACTTACGAATCCTATTCTGAAAACCCCGAACTCGTAAAATCCTATGCGGGAAAAATGGTTGAAGGCCTTCAAGGCGATGCGAATACCCAAGAATTTTTATCGGCACATCATGTAATAGGTACCGCTAAACACTTTTTAGGCGATGGTGGAACGAAAGGCGGTATTGATCGTGGCAATACCGATGTGAGCGAAGCTGAACTCGTTAAAATTCACGCGCAAGGTTATGTCACGGCGATTGAAGCGGGTGTGCAAACCGTTATGGCATCCTTTAATAGTTGGCAGGGCGAAAGAATGCACGGCCATCAATATCTGCTAACTGACATTCTTAAAAATCATATGGGTTTTGATGGTTTGGTTGTTGGCGATTGGAATGGTCACGAATTTGTATCTGGCTGTACTAAAAATAATTGTGCCCAAGCCTTTAATGCGGGCGTGGATATTTTTATGGTGCCAGACGATTGGAAACTGCTTTACGAAAATACTGTGGCGCAAGCAAAAAGCGGCGTGATTTCGCAAGCGCGTTTGGACGATGCGGTACGCAGAATTTTGCGCGTAAAAATGCGCGCAGGGTTATTTGATAGTGGCGCGCCGTCTACTCATGCACTCTCGAACAAAAATGAAATCTTAGGTAATGCAGAGCACCGCGCAATCGCGCGTCAGGCCGTACGTGAATCGCTTGTGTTGTTGAAAAACAAAAATCAATTACTGCCCATTAAAGCGGGCAGCAAAATTTTGGTAGCAGGCGATGGCGCAGACAATATCGGCAAACAAGCCGGTGGTTGGAGCATTTCATGGCAGGGTACGGGTAATGTAAATAGCGATTTCCCCGGCGCAACCTCAATCTATAAAGGCATTGCCGATGCCGCGAAAGCGAACGGCAGTAAAGTAAATTTGAGTGTGAATGGCGACTATCAACAAAAGCCAGATGTGGCTGTGGTGGTGTTTGGTGAAAACCCCTATGCGGAAATGCAAGGCGATATCAACAAATTGGATTACGCGTCTGATAAAGAATTAAAACTACTGCAAAAATTTAAAGCGCAGGGCATTCCGGTTGTCTCCCTCTTTATTACTGGTCGCCCTTTGTGGGTGAACCCAGAATTAAATGCGTCAGATGCCTTCGCTGTGATTTGGCAACCGGGTACTGAAGGTGCTGGCGTGGCGGATGTGATAATTCCCGATGCCCAAAACAAAGCGCGTTTTGATTTCAGCGGGAAACTTTCTTTCTCTTGGCCTGCAGATCCAAACCAAACTCCATTAAATTTCGGTGAAAAAAATTATGCGCCGCTATTTGCATATGGCTTTGGTTTAACTTATGCCGATAAAGATTCGTTAAAAGATGATTTATCAGAAGCCGTGCAAACCGCAAAAAAATCCGCTGAAACATTAACGGTATTTAAAAATCGTAGCCTAGAACCTTGGCAGCTGAGTCTTACCGATGATCTCAATAACACCAAACCCATTACGGCTAGCGTATTAAGTTTAGGTGCAATCAATTACCGCGCCGTAGATCGCTTGGTGCAAGAAGATTCAATTCAATTGCAATGGAATGGCAAAGCGCAAGCCAGCGCAGGTTTTATTGCCAAAGAGCGCGTGGACTATTCATCACAACCTGAAAAAGCAGCCTTGGTATTTGATATTAAAGTCGATAAAAAACCGACTGCGGATGTAAAACTAATAATGAGCTGTGGTTCAGATTGCGGTGCAGAAAAATCTATAACTGATGCACTTCAAAAAGCAAACCAAGGCCAATGGCAAACGCTATCGGTCAGCATGAGTTGTTTCAGTAAAGTTAAGTTGGATATGTTGATTTCGCCCTTTACGCTCAGCACAAGTGGTGAGTTAGGTTTAACACTACACCATGTGCGAATAGAGTCTACGCAAACGCCAGTCGTGGACTGCCAATAAAATTTCAACAGTTTCACAAACCAGATTGAGTGCGAGTAATGTCGCACTCAATCAATAATAAAATGATAAATAGCGGAGAAAACCCAATGAGAAAAATAGTATTAATTAATGCGCTTGCGCTCGCCATGGTGGGCTGTGGCGGCAGTAGTAACAAAGCTGAAACGCCGACATCAAGTTCAGCAGCGTCTAGCGCAAGTAGTGTGGTTGCCAGTAGCTCGTCAAGTACATCGTCTGCACAATCATCTTCCGCAACTAAATGGAAGCTGGTGTGGAGCGATGAATTTAACGGCACTGCAATTGATCCAACAAAATGGTCCTATGAAAAAAATTGCTGGGGCGGCGGTAACAACGAGCAACAGTGTTATACCGATCAAGATAAAAATGCGTTTGTTAAAGATGGCGTGTTAAATATTGTTGCAGTGAAAGAAGATTTTACCGGCCCAGATTCTCCTGAAGGTACGGGTGCGTCAACTAAAACTTTGCCCTATACCTCTGCACGGTTGAGAACTAAAAATTTGCAAGAGTGGACTTTTGGCAGATTTGAAATTCGCGCCAAGTTGCCGCAAGGTCAAGGTACATGGCCAGCTATTTGGATGTTGCCAACAAATTCACCTTATGGCGGTTGGGCTTCGGGTGGTGAAATCGACATTATGGAAGCGGTAAACCTAGGTACACGCACCACGGTGGATGGCGTACTTCAAGCGCCTGATACTCGCGTTTATGGAACCTTGCACTATGGTAGAGCCTGGCCTGCTAACACGTCGTCTGGTGATCCTTACACGCTTCCAAATGCGGTAAACCCTGCTGATGATTTCCACACCTATGCTTTGGAATGGGAAGAGGGCGAAATTCGCTGGTATGTAGATGGTGTTAATTTTGCTACTCAACGCAAAGCTGGCTGGTATTCGCAATATACGGTTGACGGCATTTTAACGAATGCTCCTGACGGCGCTCCATTCGATGATAAATCTGCCTATCACTTGTTGCTGAATTTGGCCGTAGGCGGAGCGTGGGCGGGCAATACCAATAATAAAGGCATTGATGCCTCTGTTTTCCCACAAAAAATGCAAGTGGATTACGTAAAAGTGTACGAGTGCAGTGCATCGCCACAAACCGGAAAAGGCTGTGGATCTAGCGCTGACACTGCGGTGCTCAATCCAGGAAAGGCGCGCCCTGCTATTGGCAAAATTGAATTGCCCGGCCCACCCTTATTTACCCTGTACGACGATAAGTTAGCTGCTGGTTTGGAGTTTGATAGTTACAATCCAGATGGTGCTATTTCCTATTCCGAAGTTGCTGAAACAGGTCGTGGCAAAGTAGTTAATATTGCCAAAACCGGCGCGAACGGTAATGTGTATTTCAAAATAGGAGGTGACCCCACTGACTTGAGAAATTGGTCGGCAGACAGTGAATTGGTATTTGATGTCAAAGTAAATAGCAAAGCAGCGGGAGCCAAGCTGTTGGTTAAATTGGACAGCGGTTGGCCAAACGTGAGCGATACAGAAGTGACATTACCGGCAGACGGTGTGTGGGGCGAATACCGCATTAAGCTTGTTGATTTGATCGCGAAAGGAAATTCTTTGGCGAGTGGAAAAGCGAGTCTTGCTGCGATTTCCAATATTTTTGTAATGGATCCATCAGCAGCCATGAATGTGTCGTTCGACAATATTCATATCGCAGGTAAAAAAGCGGACGTTGTTGATGAGTTTGCAAAACTGCCCTTGTTTAAAATTTTTGAAGATGCTACGGCAACGGGTTTACAAGTTCAAAGCTACAACCCAGACAACGCTATTACATCCTCGGCGGTAGTTGAAGCAGGTCGCGGCAGCGTGTTCAATGTTGCTAAAACCGGTGCAAACGGTAACGTGTTTTTTAATGTTACCGCTGGCCCTGCAAATTTAAGTAAATGGTCTGCTAACGGTGAATTAGTATTTAATGTCAAAGTAAACAGCAAAGCTGCGGGCGCTAAATTGCTTGTTAAAATGGATAGCGGTTGGCCAAATGTGAGCGATGTTGAGGTGACCTTGCCAGCAGAGGGTGTATGGGGCGAATACCGTATAAAAGTGGCTGACTTGATTGCCAAGGGTAATTCAAATCCCTGTTGTGCTGGCATCGCAAATCTTTCAGCGATTAGCAATTTATTCGTCATAGAACCCACTGGTGCCATGAACGTGTCTTTTGATGATGTGCGCCTAGAAGTAGCGGCCTTCGCTGCACCGCCATCATTTATGATGTATGCCGATGTTCTTACGACAGGCCTGCAAGTTCAAAGCTACAACCCTGATGGGAAAATAACATCGTCAGAAGTTGCCGAAGCAGGTCGTGGCAAAGTTTTCAATGTTGCTAAAACTGGCGCTACTGGAAATGTATTTTTCAACGTGGCTGCAGGGCCGGTGAATATCAGCACGTGGCCATCAACCGGTAAACTTGTGTTCGATGTGAAAGTAAATTCCAAAGCCGCAGGTTCTAAACTCTACGTTAAGTTAGATAGCGGTTGGCCCAATGTGAGCGATGTAGAAGTGCCTGTTGGTGCAGACGGCGTTTGGACAGAATACAGTATTGGTATTGCGGAATTGATTGCCAAGGGTAATTCAAATCCCTGCTGTGGCGGTAAAGCGAATGCGGCATCGATTACCAATATTTTTGTTGTTGAACCTTCAGAAGCGATGAATGTTTCATTCGACAATATTCGTTTCGTCGTCCAATAAAAACGATTGCTGGTCATTAAGAAATGCCGGGCTTGCTCGGCATTTTTTCATTTCAATTTTTGATAATTGGAGTAAGATTGAAAAAAACATCGCTTAATTAATTTTACACTTAACCCGAATCCTCTCTCATAAAGGAATATCAACATGAAGAAAAAATCACGCTATCTCCTCTCCTTCACTTTTCTGTTACTAAGCCCATTCGCATTCTCACAAGAGCCTACCCAACTTGAAAGCACTTTCAATATTGATGATGTAAAGTGGGTTAAAGCCGCAGGCAATTCATCTATACAGGGTAAAGCGTTTATAAAATTAAAAAATAAAGAAACCAAAGGCTGCGCAGGTTTTGGTGTGGAGTTATTACCCGCCGCTACATACGCCAATGAACGCATTTTAAAAACCTACGGCAACAATGATCATGGCCAAATCCTCATGGAAGATAACCCACCAAAATTTACGCCAGATGCAAAGGAATACCACGACATGGTGATTAAAACCAAGTGCAATACAAACAATGAATTCACCTTTAATAACATTAGTGCAGGTGAATACTATGTTATTGGGTTTATCATTTGGGATAAAAACGAAAATGGTAAAACAGTAAAAGCTGGCGGCGGTGTTATGAAGAAAGTTAAAGTGGCGGCTAACTCAAGCGCCGAAGCGATATTGAATTTTTAGTATAAAGGACTACGTTGCTTAGGTGTGGCCTGAGCTGAATATGGACTATATTCAGCTCACGCGGAGCAATGGCCTTTAGAATAAACATGTGCTTGCGAACTTGAAAACCACCTCTTAACTTGGCGCTACGCTGGTGTTGGAATACATCAACAGCACAATTGATAAACGTTATGTACATGGCGATCAAGTGGATGAGCCGTGGATCATGTACACCGGCGCCAGTGTTGGCAGTGCAAACTTATCCTATTTGCACGCTAACCATCAAGGGAGCATTATTGCCTACACAAATGCGGCGGGGCTAGTGACTAATAAACTCGCTTACGATGCCTACGGTATTCCCGCCAGTATGAATATGGGTACCTTTGGTTATACGGGGCAGGTGTACTTAAAAGAAGCTGGATTGTATTACTACAAGGCGCGGATTTATCACCCGCAGTTGGGGAGGTTTTT
>SYDJ01000002.1 GCA_005801205.1 Gammaproteobacteria bacterium | reverse complement strand
TGCAACACGAGTACGGCTCGATAAAAACACGCTGTTTGTGGATGGCAGACACTTGAACTTGTCACCTGGAATGGCGGTCACGGTGGAAATTAAAACTACACAACGCCGCGTGATTGAATACTTCCTCGATCCACTTAAGCGACACAGCTCAGAGAGCTTGCGGGAGCGGTAATTAAATAACGGATGTTACGCGGAGCTATAAAGCAATAAATACACACTAAAACGCCCGAGCAAAGACTCGGGCGTTTTTGTTTGTAGCAGCTAAACAGCTAGACGCTTTTGAGTACTTCAATCATGCGCTGCATTTGTTCATCAGTACCAATCGTAATCCGCAAAAATTCGTTAACGCGCGGCGCACTAAAATAGCGAACCAGAATTTTGTGTTCACGTAACTTTTGCGCGAGTTCTGCGGCGTTATTACCAGCCGGTTTGGCAAATACAAAGTTGGCCTGCGAGGGCAAAACGCTAAAGCCTAAGGTCTCTAACTCTTTTACTGTCCACTCGCGGGTAGCGATAATTTTATCGCGACAGGCTTGGAAATAGGTGTCATCTTCAAATGCGGCGATAGTTGCTGCCTCCGCCAAGCGGTCGAGCGGATAAGAGTTAAACGAATTTTTTACACGGTCTAACGCCGTAATTAAATCCACATTGCCCACCGCAAAACCTACGCGCATTCCCGCGAGCGAGCGCGATTTGGATAGCGTTTGCACCACCAGCAGATTGGGGTATTTATTTACCAAGCTAATGGCAGTTTCACCACCAAAATCGATATAGGCTTCATCCACAATTACTACCGTTTCGGTATTTTTTTGCAGCAGCTTTTCAATGTCCGTCAACGGCTTACCCATTGCGGTAGGTGCGTTGGGGTTAGGGAAAATAATCCCGCCATTGTGCTGGCTGTTGTAATCACCAAAGTGAATGGTGAAATCATCGCGTAGTGCAATGGTCTCAAAATCGATGCCAAATAATTTGCAGTACACAGGGTAAAAACTGTAGCTAATATCGGGGAACAACAAGGGTTTGGCTTGCTGGAAAAATGCCATAAAGGCTAAGCCTAAAACTTCATCGCTGCCATTGCCCACAAACACTTGCTCGGCATTAATGCCGTGGTAGGCCGCGATGGTATTTTTAAGCTTTTTGGAATTGGGGTCTGGGTAGAGGCGCAAGCGGTCGATGGCGTCATGGGTCATCAACTTGATTACTTCAGGCGAGGGCGGGTAGGGGCTCTCGTTGGTATTCAACTTAATTAAACCATCAATTTGCGGTTGCTCACCGGGCACATAAGGCTCCAGCTCACGCACCACCTGACTCCAAAACTTCGACATGATTGCTCCTCAAAGCAGCTTAAAAAGAACGGGCGAAAAGGCCGAGCAGTATAACCTTAGGGCTACCCAATCTGCCAAACGTTTACTTGCGGCATTAATAGATATAATTCCCGCCGCCAACAAGAAAAACGTCAGTGAGAATGCGCTGATAACGCTTTCTATATTGGTTGGCGGCGTGCGCTGGATGATGAAGCGGCTTCGCAGGAAGTGTTGGCGGTGGTATTGAAATGCGCGAAGGATAGTGCGTGATATGTGCTTTGCATTTGCAGTAAAAAATAGTCCAGCCGTACTCGCAAAGTATTGAAGTGCGGCTGCGATTTCATCCAAGCATCAATTAATTCATCTTAGTCATACAATCCCAGTGTTCAGCAATTTTTCCGTTTTCAATACGGAACATATCAAACCAGGTCGTGGTGTAAGTTTTGGTTGGATCCTTGGGGTCTTTTTGTTCGCTGACAAAAGTGAGTGTCACTAAATCGCCTTCGGCAGTGATAGAGACCAATGGCGATGTCACCTTATCGACAATGGGCTGTGGCTTTTTAAACTGACTAAAAAAATCCACGAAAGCTTTTCGACCAGTCGCTACATTCGGGTTGTGTTGAATGTAGCTTTCCGCCATATATTGCGGCGCTAATTCCATATGGCCAGCTTCAAATACTTCGCGCCAAAAATCGTAAACCAGTTTTTTATTCGCGGCGAGTTTTGGGTCTTTGCTGGCGAGCATAGCTTTGTGATCTGGATTGGCCGTGACTGATACTTGTGCAAGAGCCGGTAGTGCCAGACAAAATACAGTTGCTATGACGAATAAAGCGATTGATTTAAACATCTGCAGATTCCTTTGATAGGATGGGAGGTAAAACAGCAGGCGACAGCCTATCCTAAAGTGCTGCGAGTGTCTTGTGGTCGGTTAAAATTTGTCGATCAAAGTCTACTTCTCACCAATACCACCGCTAAATCCCATGCTGAAGTGCTCGCGTAAATGGCATCTCTCGTTTTAGCCTTGCGCCTGATAAGCTCATTAGTGCAGCTATTGGTGCGCGGCTTGAGTTGCAGTCCATCCAGCAAAAGTTAAGCCGCCCAGTGCGTATTTGGCCGGTAGTGGCGGATGCAATACAGCCTGAGTGGGAATAGGCTAGTGTTGCAGATGTGCCGGCTGTGCTTTTAGCGACCTGACGTACCCCCCTCGCTTTTTCTAAATTGTCACAATTGCTTTATATACTGGTTTTATGTGAGGCAATCAGCGTGATTAATGGGCAAAGGGTTGGGCTAGATGATTTATAGCAATAACAAAAAGTTAATTATCTTGGATGCCGATGGCACCACCATTGATGCCTACAGTGCGATTGAAAAAACCTTTTCACAGCATGGCATGAATTTGGGGGATGAAGAGAGCTTTCAGAAGCGCCACCATATTTTTAAATACTTGGGCGGGATTAAACAATTCCCTGCGAATATCCGCAAAAACATCAGCAAACAAAATCGTAAGCAGATTGTAGAAACCTTGACCGAGGTGTATCGCAATGATGCGATTTTGTACCCAGGCATTGCCGAATTTATTCATAAATTGATCGCTGCACCTGATGTGGTGGTGGGCCTAGTCACCCGCAATATCACCAACGAGCCGTTGGAAACGCTGCGCCAGCTTTTCAGTCGTCATGACATTAATATTGAAGCGTTAGATTTCGTGATCCACGTACCGCTGGAAGAAAAAA
This sequence comes from Gammaproteobacteria bacterium, assembly GCA_005801205.1. Taxonomy (GTDB): domain Bacteria; phylum Pseudomonadota; class Gammaproteobacteria; order Pseudomonadales; family Cellvibrionaceae; genus Cellvibrio. The sequence continues at coordinate 11,717 of SYDJ01000002.1, read as the reverse complement.
AGACGCAGCACTTTCGTGCAGTGCGTGAGCAGTTTGGGATTAATCCCGCGAAGGCGAGTGTGTGTGGCGATGAGAACAAAGATTACGTGGCCGCGATTGCCACGGGTATGCATCCCTATATGGCAGCCTATGGGTTTGAAAGCTTTTTGCGCTTAACTCATAAGTTTGAAATACCTGAAGAAATTATTTCCCGCTCGCCGCAAGAATTGTGCGCGCGGGTGTTGCATGGTTTGGATGTCGCTAGTTAACGCGCAAATTCAGTGGGTTTTTCTATTTCATAAAGTGCATCGGCAATATCCGCAACTTTTGCTTCAATGACTGATTGTGCATCGCGTAGGCCACGGTTGTAAAAATAAGCGCCCACTTCTTTAGCAAAAAAATCTAACAAGAACTCAGCATCAAACTGGCCAAGTTCTTGGTCTAATTCCTTACTGAAATACACTTGTATTTTACGGGTAATAAGTTCTTTTTCTGCTTTTGAAAATTCGATGTTAGACATGGAGAGCTAATCTTGATGGATGAGTTAAGGTTTTTTGTGTTTGATTTTTAACATAAGAATAAACGCCGCGCTGCACAGCCCAAAAAATACCACGCTACCCAAGCCAATAAATAAACGGCCTTTAAAAAATAGCCAGATGCCGCCCAGCACAAATAAGAGTGATACCAAGAGCATAAACCAGAGCATAAGCGTGTTATGACTCTTGGCAGAATTTTTATAGCTCTCTTTTAAGGTGAGCTTTTCAGTGCATATAGGGCAATCTTTAGTGACTTGATTTACGTAAAGATAAAATCCCAAGGTAAGCACAGTTAAAATCAGTATTGCAGGTAACCATAATCTGAGTATGCCGAGTAATATTCCTATCGGCAGCATGATTTGATAGTAGCGAATCACACATGTTCTGAGTTTGATTTTGGTGGCTTCGTCTGGTAACACACGGCCTTTCCCTAACACGCCCCAAGGGTAAAATACACTATTGCCGTTGCTATCTTCTTTAAACGAGGCATCGGCTAATCCTTCAAAATATCCCATAGTGGCTCCTTAAAAAATTTACAGATGTTGGTTAAATGGATGAGCACTTAAGGGTTGCGTGAAGGCTCACCATGAGAACAGGTTAAATATAAGTTGAATTCAGCGTGTTTGCTAGTAGAAAGTTAAATTGTATTTATCAACTGCTTCCACTGCCAGAATTCTTTGGGTGATAAACGGTAGCGCACTAAAACGCCTTCATGCAGGCGTTGAATATCATCCAATACCATCGCAATAAAATACTCGCGTTCCGTTGTTGGAATTTGAGTTTGCGCAAAGGTTATTACCCTTTGGGTGTAGGGTATTTGTTGCGAGCGAACTATCTCACCCACTATGTGGTGCAGCTGATTGCGATATTTCAGGCGCAAAGGTTCTGGCTCTGCCAGTGTTTTTTTCACTTGAATATAACGCTGTGCAGAGCGCTCGTAAGCCCACACAAATAGATCGCGCAGCAATGCAATATTTTGCAGTTCATACACACTCAGCATAGCTTCAATATAGGCGCGCTCGGGCACTTCAATAAATGTGAGCGGGCAGAGGTTGTGTTTAATAAAACTAATGTTGGCACCAATGCGTGCCACGCGTTTGTTCACATCTTCAAAGGCTTGCAGGTAAGGCAGGTGCACCAGAATAAAAAATGCTTGTTCAAAAGGGTCAAGAATCGCAGTGGCTTTTTGCAGCAGCAACGTAAATTGCGTTTCAATTAACTGTGGAATAGCCGTGGGTTTATAAACTGTGCCGCTGATATTGACTTCACGTAAACGTACCCGCCCACAGGCGGCTGCATCTGGCATTAAGTTTTCAGAAAGCAGGCCGTGCAAATTCAGAAAGGTGTAACGGTCAAAACCAATGTCGGTTACAGATTCCACCAACATTTCAATGGCGCGTTTGTGGTTAAGAATCATTTGGGTTTCTAGCGCATCTTTATTGTTCGCTGTTTCGCCTTGCACAATTAAGCGCTCGGTATCCAAACGCGAATAAGTATTGCCTTCTAAGCGGCTGGATGCCCACGACAAATCAATCAGTAAGCGGTCAAGAATATCTCGGCCATAGGTGCCCACCGGTTTGGTTTCCATGCCGGTATCGCCCATGCGGCGGAGTTGCGCGCGGGTATGTTCATCTAAATAGAAGGTAAAGTTGGGTTGGTAGGCTATTAACCAATCGGGGTCATAGGCCACGGGGATGCGCGCCGCTAAAGGCCTGCGTATTTGCGCAACAAGCGCGCGTGCCTCTTCAGAGAGAGGAAGGTATTGAGGGTAGTCCTCGCGCGCTTCGGCAACTTGCCACTCTGGTAGGTAGCTTGTTGGAATTGGTGCGGGATTTGAGCTTGGTTCAGCTAATACATAACGCGTAGCGCGCGCCTTGCCTTCACGCAAAATCGCGCCAGAGTCGATAAGTTGAGCGAGTTGGCGCTGTAGGCTTCGGCGTGGAGTTTGGGGGAATTTGCCACAAAGTGCATCTATGCCAAGGCCTTGCGAGGCTTGCACGAGCGCGCCAAGAATGTCGCTCTCTTGATGTTTGGGTTGTTGATTCGGTGATTGTTTATACATTGCGCCAGCCTCATCGTTTGGCGCGGTTAAATGGTATCGCGCCATATTAAGTCCCAATTTTGGCACGATATGGCGCGATTTCGCAAGGTATTCGGCGCGATTTGATAAAAAGTTTGGCGCGACTTGATAAAAAGTTTGGCGCGATTATTTAAATTTAAAAACCCTATAGGTGAGCAAACAGGCCGCGCAGCTCAGCCCGATAATTAACGCGGCCCAAAAGCCAGCGGCACCCATGGGCGCGCTCAGCCAATCTTTAAAGGTGAGGATAAAACCGAGCGGCAGGCATACACACCAAAACGAAAACAACATAATAAACATGGGGATTTTGGTGTCTTTGTAGCCGCGTAATACATTGATCATGGTGACTTGAGTAACGTCAGCAATTTGGAAGATGGCGCCCAAGGCAAAGAGGTGGATTGCAATTAGCTGAACCTGATTGTCAATGGTGTATAGCCCAGTGATAAGTTCGCGACCAAAAAATAAAATGGGAGCATTAATTGCCGCAATGCCTAGCCCAAGAAAAATCGCGCTGCGCGCTAAAAGGCGTGCTTTAAAATGATCGCCAGCACCTATTAAGAAACTCACGCGCAGTGTTAAAGCCATGCCCAAACTCAATGGCACCATAAAAAATAATGAAATGGCATTGAGTACAATTTGGTGGCCCGCAATCACCGTGGGGCCAAGTGGCGATAAAAAGAGGGCTATAGCGCAGAACATGCTGACTTCCACAAACATCGTTAAGCCAATGGGTAAGCCTAAGTGCAAAACGTGTTTAATTTCTACCCAATCAGGCTTTGCCCAATCGCTAATTAAATGAAACTCTTGGTAGATTTTGCTGCGATTTAAATAGATTAAGAGCGCTATTGCCGCAATCCAGTTAGAGGCGGCCGTCGCCCAGCCGCAACCCACGCCGCCCATGGCAGGCACCTGCCAATCGCCAATGGAAAACCCAAAAATAAACAGATAGTTAAAGGGCACATTGATCACGGTGCTGATTAAGAAAAATACCATGATGATGCGCGTATGCCCCAAGCCATCGGTAAGGCCGCGCAATGCATTGAGTAGTAATACCGCAGGAATTCCCCAAGCGAGGGCGTCTAAATAACCTTGAGCGATCTCGGTGGTTTCGGCATCCAGCCCCAAGGCGACAAAAATCGGGCGCACATGGGTGAGAATCGCCGCCATAATCACCGAGCCGATGGCCGCAATGTATAAGCCTTGCCATGTAATGGGCATGACGCGCGCGTGCTGGTTTGCCCCGCGATGGCCAGAGATTAAAGGTTGTAAGGCACTCAATACGCCGATAAAAAATAGCAGCACCGGCCCCCAAATCCCCGTACCTATACCCACCGCTGCTAGATCACGTGCGCTGGCGTGCCCAGCCATCATGGTATCTACCACGCCGTTGGCCATTTGCGCTAACTGCGCCACCATAATCGGCAGCCCGAGTACGGCCAGCGTTTTCCATTCGCTCAGGGTTTGCGAAACAAGGCTGGGCGAGCTTTTAGAGGTGGCTGGATTAGATGGCGCTTTAATAGGTGAGGTCACAACAATTACCGAGGCGTACAGCAGAAGAGTAGGGAGAAAGCTAGCTCGGCAATATATAGCAATAGGCTAAAAAGGGAAGGCTTGGGTTTTTCTATTGATTGCAGTTTCAGGTGGCGCTGCCATAATCGCGGGTTACTTTTTTAAGATTGCTATTTATAGGGCGGTTGGGCATGTCAGAGTTGCAAGCCTATCAATATGTGTTGATAGCATTGGTGTTTGTGTGGAGCGGGTTTGTTCGCTCGGGTTTGGGGTTTGGTGGCGCCGTTATGTCGCTACCATTTTTGCTGTTAATTGATAACAGGCCATTGGTGTACTTGCCGATTATTGCTGTGCATTTATTGTTCTTTTCGTCGATTACCGTTTGGCAGAACTATCACAAGCATCGTCAGGCGATTCTTGCAGGTGCAGCGCAAAAAAGTGAAGGCGGTGCTGTTGTTGAAAGCGGTACTATCGATTGGGCTTATTTAAAAAAGTCCATGAAGGTAATGATTATTCCCAAATTAATTGGGGTTGCAGGCTTGCTGACGATTCCGGCGAGTGTGATGACGGGGATTATCTTTTTCATCGTATCTGTGTATTCCGTAACTTATATTTTAAATAAGCCATTTAAAAGCACGAATCCTTGGTTGGATAAATTGTTTTTGGTGTTGGGTGCTTATATCAGCGGTACATCTTTAATTGGTGCGCCTTTAATTATTTCGGTGTTCGGCACCCATGTAGCCAAACATCAATTGCGCGATACGCTGTTTGTGCTCTGGTTTATTTTAGTTGTGATCAAAATGATCGCTTTTTTAATCGCAGGCGTTGATTTACAGCTTGCGCAACACTTGTGGTTATTGCCTTGCGCAACTATCGGTCACTTAATTGGTTTGCGATTCCATCAAAAAATTGTGGATGGTGACCCCAAAGTGTTTTATCGCGTGCTGGGTGCGAGTTTATTGTGTGTAAGTTTGATGGGCGTGGTTTCGCTGTTTATAAAATAAACTTGTTCTTTATGCTAACTGGATACTTATAAAGAATACTGTTCAATTCAAAACACGCCGTAACAAATTGAAGGAGCAATTTGCACAGCGAAGCTGCCCGAAGGGTAATCACATGGATGTGGTTTATGAATACATCTTTATTCGTGCATCGCTACAAAAATAGACGGAATTACTCCGCCTCTTCCAACACTTCAATGGCCGTCTTAAAAACCTTCTTCCCACGCTTATAGCGTTTCTCCACGCTGGCATCGGCAAAAACTTCAAGCAACGCGGTATTTAAATCATAGGTTCTGTGATCGTAACCAGTATCCATAGCTGCCGCTTCAAAACCTTGCGAGAGTGCATCGCTGTAGTGAGATACCTCTTCAATTAATTCAGTGGCAATACTAAAGTCACTCGGGTTCGCAAATGAGGCTTCGCAAGATTCCACTTTAACCGCGTGAAAGCTTCTACAGCGGAAAGGGCGCACGTCATAAATGCTGCATTGGTTTTCAATGAGAAATGGGCATTTAATATTGGTGGCCAAATGTTCTTTGGGCGTGAGGGTGCGAATGACTGCTGCGTTCTCTGTGGCGCTGTTTAGAATTTGTGTGGTGAGTGCTGGCGCTAGATTTTTTTTCATATGCTCATGAATTAATAGCATTTCATGGGCTTTAACTTCTACCTTGTAATAACAGCAATAAGAACAGCCCGCTTTGCAGGCGGGTTTTGTGGGCGATTCATCAATCGTTGTGCTTATAATCTTATCAAAGCGCAGGTAAGATCTTTTCAATGGTGTCAAGGTTGTTTTTAGCTTGCCTATATCATTGGCAGACCGTTCATATTCGCCAATTGCGGCCTGTTCAAACTTATCGCTCATATTTCTTACCTAAAATTCTCTTTTGGTTATAGCGCTGCGTAAAAGGCGCTCAAATCATGTGTCGTGGTGCAAATTGTACCTGTTTTAAATTGTGATGGTTTTAGTCTTATGTTCTACACTCAAACAAAGTCGTTGTATAAGGTGTAGGAATGAGCCAAGAAAATGCAAAGCCCCTTTTTGGTGGTGTTGAGGCGGGTGGAACCAAGTTCATTTGCGTGTTGGCAGATTCCCGAGGGTTTATTAAGGCGCGGGTGGATATTCCTACGACCACATCAGATGAAACCCTAGCCGCTGTAAGGGATTTCTTTATCAAAACCGCCCCTGAATTTGGCCAATTGGCAGCCTTGGGTATAGTCTCTTTCGGCCCATTAGACTTTAACCCACGCTCGCCTACCTATGGCTATATCACTAAAACATCGCGCCCAGGTTGGTCCAATATCAACTTGCTGGGCTTTTTTAAAGATTCACTGAATGTGCTGGTTGAAATAGAAACTGACGTGAACAGCTCAGCCATGGGTGAGTTTACCGAGGGCTCGGCGGTAGATTGCGAAAACTTTGTTTATGTTACTGTGGGTACAGGTGTAGGCGCGGGGATTTTTGCAGGCGGGAAGTTAATGCAAGGCATTAGCCACCCCGAGGTGGGTCACATGATGGTTCCAGTGGCTAGAGAGGATGAAGGCTTCGCTGGCAGTTGTTCTTTTCATGGTAATTGTTTGGAAGGATTGGCATCGGGCACCGCCATTCACAAACGCTGGCAAACCCACCCTAAGAATTTATTAGAAAATCACCCCGCGTGGGATTTAGAGGCCTATTACCTAGCGGTGATGTGCGTAAACCTCACGTGGATGTACGCCCCCGAAAAAATCATTTTTGGTGGCGGTGTTATGGTTCGCAGTCATCTTTACCCTAAAATTCGTGCGAACCTTAAAAAAATGCTGTGCGGCTATGCACACGATGCGGCTCTTAGTGATATGGATAGCTACATTATTCCCACCGCCTTGGGTGGTGATGCTGGTATTACCGGAGCTTTGGCCTTGGCGCGCAGAGTTTATTTAGAGGCAAGAAATGCTTAGCATTTTATAAAACGCTAACTATATTCCTCTCAATCACGGTAAAAACTAATCACACAAAACTCCACAAGCTTTCTCCCCTCCGCATTTACGGCACCACACTAAGCATGTGCCTTTTGCGATAAGCTAATCAATGATTCTGCTGGAATACCTAGGCAATAATAAAAACGACGCTGCCATCCTTAAGGATGCTTGCACTGCCAAAGTCTTGCTTAACATCTGCGGGTGACGACCAGTTGGCCTTAAGTGCATGGCGAGACCAAGTTAGGGCAGGCTGAACCGCATCATCACAATGAATTTAACCTCTGCCCTTCTGGATTAGACGATATTTTTGCAAACGGCTCTTAGGTTTATCAGGAATAGTCATTTCAATTAAGCCTGCCTTGAGTGCAGGCTTCAGGTAACGCTCGCTAAAGGATTTAGTTTAGTTAATCGCAATGCTCTCTTCGGTTATCTTTCTGCGGATTTAATGTGATCCGACCACCACTGCATCATTTCTCTGCGTTGCTCCAAATAAAGCGCGCGATTGTAAGTTCCTCGAATTGTATTTTCGTCGGCATGAGCCAGTGCTGCTTCAATCCAATCGGGATTGAATTCATTTTCGTTTAAAATCGTAGATGCTAAAGATCGTAAACCATGCGCGACAAGTTTCCTTTCATATCCCATTCTTCTAATAGCCATGTTTGCAGTTTGCGGGCTCATGTGTTCAAGTGGTTTTTTAACATTTGGAAAAATATGTTGTCTGTGACCTGAATATTTGTGCATGTATTTCAATAAAGAAATCATTTGATTGGAAAGTGGCACAATATGTTTGCGTCTCATTTTCATACGATCGGCCGATATTTCCCACGTTTTTTCTTCCCAATTAACTTCACACCATAGTGCGCCAGCAGCCTCAGACGGGCGTGCCATTGTGTGTAATTGAAATTCAATGAGACAACGTGTGGGTGTATAGAGATTGGCCAATCTCAATGCTTGCAAAAAACTGGGTAGTTCAGACGGTTCTATAGTCGGCTGGGATTTTTTTTGAGGCAGCGGAAATGCAGCTTTAACTCCAGCAATTGGGTTGTGAGTAATTAGCCCAATATTGGTTGCGCAAATCATAATTTCATTTAACCGTTGGCAAATCCTTTTTACTGTTTCAAGCGATCCTTTTGCTCGAAGTGGATTAAGAATTTTAATGGTTTCGGGTGCATTTACTTCCGTTACGCGTGTTCGTTTGATGTCGATCCAGCTCTCAGCAACCGATCTCAGCGTGGTGGCGAGCCTAGTCATCTCAGCCGTTTTTTGTTCGCGTTTGGTCGATGATGGGTCAACCCCTGATGTAACCTGCTTACGTAACCCTCTGGTTTTTTCTCGTGCATCTGCAAGCCCAAGGTCAGGGAAGGCGCCTAGAGAAATTGATAAGCGCTTTTTTGTCACTGGGTGACTGTATTTGAATTGGAAGTTCTTTGTTCCTGAGGGGCGAACTATTAAGTAGAGTCCATCGCCGTCCGACAATACATAGTCTGTTGTTTTTGGTTTTGCGTTTTTGATTTGGGTGACGTTGAGTGGTGTGATTGCTTTTGCCATTTCATGCTTACCTGTATTCATATAACGCATTGATAACAAGGGTTATTTATGGAGTCAAACGACGGTCTTATTCGGACTTATTCGGTTGAATATGAACTCGGCAGGCTGGGTGGAGCACGGGATTTATTGGGTAAGGTTGTACGTAGTAATTGAATGATTTTTTTAGCAAAATGGGGTAGTAAAACGCTGAAACCCTTGCTGGGCTTAGCTTTGAGGCGTTTTTTGTCCCTCGTCCAAGTCGATACATGTCCCGCGTGAACATCAGAGTGAACATCAACGCGCGGTTGTACCCGTTTCAATACGGACTCATTCAGGCATAAAAAAAGCCCCAAGGCTTTGAAACCTAAGGGCTTTTTAATGTTATCCGGACTCAATTGAATTGATCCGAATGTGTTTTTGGTGGAGCCGGGGGGAGATTCCACCAAACATTGTTAAGTCATTGAAAAATAAGAAATCATCTATCCCATCAGATGGGGTAAGTGTACCACATTAGTGTACCAGATTGATTGTTAATTCTATGAAATATGCGATGTTTTTCTTGGTTTGAATTAGTTGACTTGTGTAGTAACACTTGCTGCTTTTTTCTAAGAATTAAGGGAGTTGAACTGCCGTCCGCACTTCAGTTTTGACGGTTTTTGCAACTGGTTTCAAAACCGACATTTACGGCGTTAAACCATCCCTAGCCGCTCAATGGTGTCAGGGTACATCTCTACCATCTTAATTAGCACAGCGGCCTGCGCATTGGGTTTGGCGCGGCCTTGTTCCCAGTTCTCTAATGTTCTTTTGTTGGTTCGCAAATACTGAGCAAAGACAGATTGGGATACATTGAGTTTTTGGCGTAGGCTTAACAGCTCCAAGCTTGTAACAACTGGGGTGGTTATCTTTTCTGCGGTGTGTTGCTTCAGGGTAACTTTACCTTGGCGCTCATTTTTTAACGCCTCAAAGCCTTCGCTCAGTTCTTCAAATAGATTGCGTTTCATTCTTGTCCCCTTGTATCAAGTTCGTTCTTTAACATTGCGGCTAGAAGTTTGCGTTGATCTTCTGTCAGGTCACTTGCTTCGTCTTTGTCGTAGAGAGTGAATAGCCAGAATTGCGCCCCACCAAGCCACCAGTAGTAAATTACCCTTACTCCGCCGCGCTTACCTTTTCCTCTACCTTCATCCGCAAAGCGCATCTTTCGCAGGCCGCCTGTACCCTTGATTACATCACCTGTTTGAGGATTGGTTAGTAGCTCCTGTTGAAGTCCACGAAATGCTTCGTCGTCTAGGTAGCTTTTGCGGTGACGCTCAAATGGTGGCAGTTCTACGAATAGGGCTTTCATTTTGGTAGTTTCAGGAAGATACGTATTATTGAATAATATACGCTGTTTGCGTATAGTTTGTAAACTAATGAATGCGTATTGTGCCCGATTACTATTCGGGAGTTGGGTTGAGTTGTTGCCTCCAATATGAAGTAAAGCTTACTGTTCGGCGGGCGATGAGGGCTGTAAAAATGGTAATTTATAGTAAATTTAATATAGTGAGGTTGTCTTCAAGGCTTTTTGATAGCCCTTCTAACTAACAGGCGTATTCACCGATATTATGGAATATATAGAAAATGCACTGCAGTTCAGTGATCTTGAGCATGATTGCAGTAACTACTTGAGGTTATGTATTCGGCCTATTGGCGAAAAGGGAGGTTCCTCATATGTTAATCAGTGTCTTTTTTGTGGTGATCAAAGAGGTGGAGCCATTTCAAAGGCTTCTATATCTCCACCAAAATATTTTTTTGATTTTACATTGCCGGAAAAATATCGAGAAAAGCATAATGAAATATTAAAAAAAACCTCAATAGTAACTAGTGTCGTTTTGTCGCAGCCTGCGCTTTCCTTTGAGTGTTTTTCTGGGGCGCTAAATGATTTTGGGCAAGGCCTAAAAGAACAGTACGGCATAAATGATGCTCTATTAAAGGGTTATTTTTCAAGATTTTTAAACTCTCAACGAGAAGATCATAAGAATGCATTTGAGTCATCATTTTGTAGTGAGCTTGAGTTGCAAGAATGGCTTCGAAAAAAGCTTTGTCCGTGGTTTGAGGTCTACTCGGAAGTTAAAGGGCAAGGTTTTATCAATAGAAAAATAAAAAACATAAGAATAGATTTTGTGATTAAAGCAAAGCCTGCGTTACTTGAAGAAGGCTTCACAGATAAACCTATAGGTATTGAAGTCAAATATTTTAATCCCTCCAAGGGCGATGGTTTCCAAAAAAAGGTTTCGCGAGGAATATTTCAGGCATTAAGTTATTGGTATAGTGGTGCGAGATGGGATATTGATGATAGTTGTGTCGAGCTTGCTGCTGTCTTGATCTTTAGCAATTTATCCTTTACTTCGGAAAGAGATTATTTATTTGATACGCTTGATTCCCATTATAAGAAGCTTTGGAGTGCTGTTTTTGGTGTTGCTAATCATGCGAATGTTGGGGAGTTTATTTTTGACGGAAGCCCCCAAGATTTTTTTAAGTGGCGAATGAATTTTTCAACGGCCACCTATTTTACAGGATACCAAAATGGAGACATAAAAATGGGGAACTCAAATTTAATCGAGAAGGTGCGAATAGGTAGTATGAATGACTAATGAATATATACATCTTCTTTAGCCCAATTGTGTGTACTCATGAGCATGGTTATGGCGATAAAGTTACTGTTTTGACAATAGTTTAGGTAAGATATGCATAAATCTTGGGTGTATAGCATACCTACTGTGCGGCCTCCCCAAATATTTAATTATGTTTTGTTTTCTAAGTTGAGCAAATACAGTTGGCGGGTATTTCTTTGACTCAGTGCGCGATATTCCATTTGTAGTGGTGATTTTTGAAATGAGATCCTCAGCCATAGATATGTTGCCAAATGTTCTATAAATCATAGTAATAAAATCTATGGGTCTACCTTGCATAAAAATAGAGTATTCGGTTTGTTGCCTAAGTACAGTTAAAAAGTAAGCGCCGCCCCAACCACACCCTTGACGCTAGCGGCATAGTCAATTTCCTACAACACTTTCAGTTTTTGCCGACTGTTATTTGCCAGCCGGACATTTAAAATAAGCAACACAAGGACGTTAACCGAGGCAGGAGTTT
>SYDJ01000118.1 GCA_005801205.1 Gammaproteobacteria bacterium | reverse complement strand
CTGTCACAGTGGTGATTCTCTTGGGAATGAATAGGCAATGGGTGCAGGGGTTAACTCCCGCCGCTTGACGTAAAGATCAAACGTTAGCGCCTAAATGCTTGTAAATCATAGACTTAAAACAACAATTTAGACGCAACCGCCGCAAAACTTCATTACACACGATTTTTGCGGCAAATCTGAGGCCGCGCATTATACCCATGTCGAGGTGACAGGGATATGCTTATCGGAAGGGAATTGATGGATTTTTAAACAAACCACCCGTTTGAAATACTTCAAACAGGTGGTTGCAGAGCACTAAAAAACCTTAACAGGCGATTTTTTAGCTTCTTCAGGGAGCTTCTTAGTAGCTCTATCACCGCTAGCAGACTCCACTATGGGTAAGTCAAGCTGTGTCATTAACTCAACATAGGCAGCCTCAGCCAAGGATTTGGAGGTTTGCGATATTACCTTGCCCCGGTTAAAGCTAATGCGATCTCCAGCGCTGCTAACAAGCTTTGTATCCTTACCTGAGCCACTTGCACTAAATGCCGCTTTCACTTCGTAGGTTTTCGTGTTGATCAAACTGAAATCTGCGACCAGATCAAGGCTCAAGTTTGCTGATGCGGTATTACCCAGAGACATAGAATCTTGATTAAACTGAATGCTACTCACCGTACCAAACAACACGTAATCAGCGCCTGGGTAGAGCCCTTGTTTTATGCGCCCGATAACGTCATAGATTTTTTCCATGTCTTTGTTAGGGTAAGGCCGCGCTTGCGTTAAACGCAAAGAGCTGCCCTTGAGAATCGCCCCTTTTAAGTCAGCCGTATAGGAATGCAACTCCCCGCGATCTATATAGGTGTAGTAACCTTCAGATTCGTTGTAGCTGCTTTCATGCTTACCTTGAAAGCTATTGCGCTCGGAATAGGACTTATCTGTATCCCTAACACTATTGCTTTCTTTCACACTGGTTTTACTGGTTGCGGAAACCGTACGGAAATATTCACTTACTTTTTCTTCGTAAGTTAAATCAGTAACGGCAATTTTAACCTCAGCAGCCAATGTACTTACTGCGCTAATGGCGGCAATAACACCGACCAGCAGCGACGCCCTGTATTTATTTAACATAGATTCCTCTCTGAATTTAATACCTCGCTGCTAGCAGCGAGGTGTATTTATTTTTTAGACGTTTTACGAATTTCTTTTTCTTCTTGCCATTCAACAGTGCCTTCTTCAACACTGTAAACGGTTAGCGTCATTTTATAAAACACATCTTTTGCTTTGTCTGTCTGCTTCACAATGGATGTAATCTCACCCTCCAAGCTATATTGCGCAGCCGTCATGTTTCCAACTTTTGCTTTGCTTTGCTCTTTGTATAATCCACTTTGATTCTGACGCTGCAGTTCCGCCACACCCTGATCCATCTCATCTGCGCTGCGCGCAAACTTCACTTTGCGGCTTTTCACCAACTGAGTTTGAATGGAGTTCATAATGGATTTGGTGTCAATATATTCACTGGTTTTGTTTTTTACCGAACCCAATGTCATTACTGGGCGATCGGTCAGCAAAGGGTCTTCTAACAGCGAACCAACCATGGTTTCTGCAATCATTTGCAAATCGGTTGAACCAAATTCATTCGTAAGCGTTTCTACTGCTTTACTATCGCCGTAGTTAGTGGCGCGAGAAAAACGCTCAGTTGGCTGCGATAGCGATGATGAACATGAACTTAGCATGGTGATCAAAAGAGACGATGCTACAGCCAGAACTACTCTATTATGTTTCATAATAAATCCTCTTAAATAACGTTATTAGCGCGCTTCTGCGCTCATTTCAATTTCAAAATCGGCTGCTTTTGGGCCTGGCGCAATACCTTTAATAAACTGGCTTTGCTTACCTAAAAACATTAAGGGCTTCCACACTTCCCCGCTCCCAACTTGCATACCGTCTTCATCTGTCCAGCGGAAACGATAATACAGGCGCAGATCCTTTTTATTGGTATTTTGTATTTCAGCCTGAACGACTAAAACATCATTTTTCTTGAGTGCGCGCAGATCCACCACTTGCAATCCTTTAAGCCCACCGCGAAGGATTAGTTTCTCTGCAATACCCGCTGTTGCTGCAGGCTCGGCTGTTTTAGCGTCTACCCCAAGGCTTAATGCCAGCAAAGTAGAGGCCATAAAAACCAACATGCTTCTTTTGTTAAGGTTCATTCTTAATTCCTATGCGAATAAAACGATGTGAAAAGGAAACCAAGCTGCCATCAAAAACTGAGTGCAGCTTAGCATTGAGATGATTACTTGGTGCCACCCGCTGCTGGAGCAGCAACCTTAGCGGGGGCCGGTTTTGCTGTTTTAGGTTTTGCTTCAGGTTTTGCAGGCAATACAGGGGGAACAGTAACCTTGCCAAATTTTACCGGTGTTCCAAAATAGCTTTTGCCCGCATAAGACCTGATAGTCACCACCATGTAACGGCCATCAACCGATAACTTAGAAGAATCAAGCGTCATATTGGGCAACTGCAAATCATATTCGCCGGGCTCAATAAAGGTTCTTGCCACAAATACGCGCGATGGAAGCGAACGCCAAATACGATCATCAGCAGGGCTTTCAGTGGCTGCAGATGCGATATTCCCTATCAAACCTAATAATGGGCTCTGCTTATTCAACTCATTCTGAACGGCACCCTTGGCTACCGCACGCGTTACCGCTCGCAGCTGAATACCGGGCAAATCATCTTTTAAGGCTCTACGTGCCATAACGTTAAAGTCGGTAATTAACGCGGTATTTACTGTTTGACTGCCCAATTGAATACTGTTGATGGTTGTTGCATTGCTGTCAGGCGAAATGGCAGGAAACGAGAAAGGTGCCATTATCAAACCCTTGGGCGTTGGAACAGGAATGGTTAGCGATTTAGATACGCGCGCGGGGGCATTATCGGCCTCGATGATAAACAATACATCGGTAACACCTTTTTGGCGGCGGAAACTGGTTCTTTTATCAAGGCCAGCTAAACCATCCTCAAGTGCAGGGTAGCCAGGGCGCAATTCAATAGCTTTGCGGTAGCCTGGTGCAGCCAAACTTGGCTCATCCAACACTTCATACACAAAGCCAGACAAATAATGGCTTAACGCATTTTGATAGCCATTTTTTAGCTTTAACACTTCAGGGTCATTTAGGGTTTCAACGGGGTAGCCCGTTAACTCTTTCGCCTCGGTTGTAGCACCTTTTGCTTTTGCTTCTGCTTCTGCTTTTGAAACCGTTTTTGCGCGTGCATCTGCAATGATTGCCTCTCGCTCATGGGTACGCTTGATATCTACACGTGCATTATCAAGGTCGCCTAAACTCAAACGGTTCATCGCCATGCGGGTGCTGAGCATGACTTTTTCGTAATCCTGACCTTCGTATTGGCGGGAGCTATCACCCAATAGGGTGGCGCCAATTTGACCGCCCAATTTAGCAGCGCCCGATTTTGTGGTTTCTTCCCATGCTTTAACTTGCGCATCGGCAATATCAAACGCCGCAAGACTATCTTGATAGCGGTTGCTCAAACGTAATAATTCAGCTTTTTCAAGATTTAATAAAAAGTCATTAGCCTTTTTATTTTTGTTGGCCAGCATTTGATTGTCGATATCCGCAATGGCATCTTCAATTCTGCCTTGGCTAGTTGCCGCCAAAGAGCTGCTCATGGCTTTGTCGTGTGTGGGGGTAGTAACACATCCTGCGAAAAGAAGAGACGTAGCCACCAGTAAACTTATTTTTTTCATATCCTGAATTGTCCTATAACGTTATTTTTCCGAGCCGCGAATTTACCGAATGAACACCCCATAATCAAGATGCCTATTCAAATATCGTTGAGCTGCTCACACCCAACCACACATCCATTTTATGGAAAAAATCGGGGAGAAAATTCACACTTTTACTTGACAAGGAATGATCCGCATTGGGGTAGGTAAGCACACTAAGATTTTTGTTACCTTGCTTCTCAAATTGCTCTTGTGCGTACCATGCCGACTCAATTGGCACTACCGAATCATCTATTCCCATTGCCATTAAAATTGGGATTTTTAATAACAATAAATTCTCAATCTGTTGAATGTTATTCACCTGCAGCCAATAAGTTGCAGTTCGGCCAAGAATAAGACCCGTGTTTTTACGAGCGCCTAGCTCGGGTGCGTCAAGTAGCTTACGAAGCTTGTCAGAAGGTGCCAAACCCATCTTTGTTCGCTGTAGTGAGTATGCATCTAAGGGATCAAGCCCCCCATTGGCTAAAATCACGAGGTGGGTTGTTTGCGGTATTCGCCGAGCCAAAATAGGGGCAATTTCGCCACCCTCTGATATACCCAATAGCACAACACGTCTATTGGAGGACTTTTGCAAAACGGTGAGCTGCTGCTGAATAAACTCTAATTGATCCGCAATCCACTGCTCTGGATAATCCGCCTGCACAAATTGCTTACTGCACCCGAAACTACGCCCCCATGTGTGCTCGCTTATAAATCGTTTTTGCAACATGTAGAGATGAATATCGCCAGACTCGCCTTCTAAACCACGAAAATACTGCGGCAGAAAATGTGCAAAACTTGTGCAATCAGAACCGCCCACCACAAACACATAGGTAATGGGCTCTGTGGGTGATTTACGTGTGCTCGTGATGTTTTTTTTAAGATAAAAATACTGCGCATTGCCGCCATCAGCAAAATGGTAAGTGAAAGGCTGCACCGACTTATTATTTTGAAAATGCGCTAGCTTTGCAGGGTAAGCGCAGCCCGTTACTAGCAATAACAGGCCGCCAATTAGGGCAATGGGTCGCAGATATTTTTTATACATCAACACACCACTCACCCTTCAAACCATAAAATTGTCTAAAAAATTTAGGCAATCGCACAAGCACTCTTAGGCTCTGGGCGATACACCCCCACATTTAAGTACCCAGCATCCTTCAAGTTCGCGGCGTGCAATTGGCTCATCACACCTTTTTGGCAATACAAATAATATTGCGCATCTTGTTCCAAGGTTGGGAATTTGTTGTTTAAACCATAGAAGGGAATTTTGAGGATGGTAATGCCATCCAGCGCCAGCGGATTGGCCTCTTCTTCATCGGGGTGACGAATATCGATAAGGATTTGGCTATCGCTCACCTCGCCCACAACCGGCACCGATAGATCTGCATCCAGTTCATTAACAATCTCATCGATATTCTGAGCGCGGCGGTCGGCGATGGCGCGTTCAAGTACCGCCATATCGAAGCGCGATTCTTCATGCTCAACTTTATACATCTTGGCTTTGGTAGTTGGGTTCACTGAAATAACACCGCAGTATTCCGGCATTTGCGCGGCAAAGGTTTCAGTGCCGATTTTGCGGGAGATATCGATGATTTCGCCTTTATCCATAGTCGCCAGCGGGCGCAGAACGATCATATCAATAGCGCGATCGATCACGTTCAAGTTAACCAAAGTTTGGCTAGACACCTGCGCAACGCTTTCGCCCGTCACCAAGGCGGGCAACTCGAGCGATTCGGCAACCACTTCGGCGGCACGCAGCATCATGCGCTTGAGAATCACACCCATATAGGGGTTTTCCACTTTTTCTAAAATCTCACGCACCACATCTTCAAAGGGAACCGTCACAAACTTTACGCGGTGCGATGAGCCGTATTTATTCCACAAATAATAGGCAACTTCTTTAACGCCGATTTCATGAGCACGACCGCCGAGATTGAAGAAACAGTAATGTGCGCGCAGGCCACGCTTAATGCAGAGATAGGTTGAAACCGTAGAATCGAAACCACCGGAAATCAGCGAGAGCACGGCGTCTTGTGCGCCGAGCGGATAACCACCTAAACCTTGGGTTCTTTTGGCGATCACAAACAGGCGATCCCACTTCACTTCAAGCGGAACAATAATATCGGGTTTGTGTAAGTCGACGCCCTTGGCATCTGAGTTGTGCAGCAAGCCTCCACCAACATACTGCTCAATTTGAGTAGACGTAAACGCGTGATTCCCGTGGCGACGGGCGCGCACACAAAAGGTTTTACCGGCAAGAGCTTCTTTCCAGTGCGGCAGCACCTTCTGGAAAATATCGTCTAAGTCGCCCACGGGATAGGCTTGAATAAGATAAAAATTGGCAATCCCCGGCGTGTGCGCCAACACCTCAGAAGCCTGCGCGATAATGGAATCACCCACATCTGGCGCCACAATCTCCAGCTTCTCCCAATCGCTCTGCACCTTAATACGATTATCAATAGGCTTTAAAAGCACGCGCAAATTCTCGCGCAATTGGCGCATAAAGCGCTTACGCACGGGGGCGCTTTTGATGATAATTTCGGGGAAAACTTTGACGATGAAGTGCATGAAAGGTGCCTGACCGGATAAAAAGTCGGCGATTATACCGTAATAACCCCCTTCGAGCGCTCTTCTACAAAGAGATAAAAGCACCCCCACCTAACCTCCCCCTTCAAAAAGGGGAGGGACTTTACTCCCTACTTAAGCTGCCGTTGTGGTTTGCAGCCAAGCCTGTGCGAAGCGCAAACTGCTCCTCCCCTTTTTGAAGGGGGAGGCTGGGTGGGGGTGCCTTTATAGATGACTATCACTTACTGCGGAAAATAATCTCTTTCATTTTTTGCAGCTTAGGCGCGACGACTGGCACCGTCAACATGGTACTCAACACCGCCATAATCAGCAGCGCAGTAAAGGTTTCGCTAGTAATGACTTGCTTATCCAACAAAACATTGGCGAAGATAATCATAATCAGCGCTTTAGTTTGTAGCAGCCAACCGATAATTGAAGCTTCACCTTTTTCCCATTTAAGAATTTTCCCGGCCGCATGAATTCCCACCAACTTGCCAGAGACTGACGCAACCAACAGCACCGCAGCCGCAATAAATACCGTTGTGCCGCCTACATCCCAATTAGTGCGCAAACCCGTACTAAGGAAGAACACCGGCATTACAGTCAGCAGAATAAAATAACGCAGCTTGTCCATATCCTCTTGCTTAAACCATTCTGCATCCATCACCGCACCCGCGAGGAACGCACCCACCATAAAGTGTAAACCTGCCCAATCGGCCGCCAAGCCGCAAACCGCAAGCCAGATAAAACCACAATACCAACGGTCACGCTCCTGAATTGCAACCATAAGCTTGCGGAATAAATAAGCCGTTATCGCGAAACTAACCAAGAACATCCCTTGACGGCCTACACGCTCCCAATCCAGCAGAATCAGCGCCAGCACACCCCAAATGGCAATATCATCGAGACTGGCGTAACGCAAAATGCGTTGACCAATAGGCTGACGTAGAATTTCCAGCTTTTCCATCAACAAAATCAAAATTGGCAGAGCAGTTACCGCACAAGCCATACCTACACCAAGAATAAACTGCCAGGTCATGCCCTTGGAACCCATCCATCCATCGCTAAAGGCCAATAAACCTATAGCAGCAACAGAGCCAAACAACAGCGGCACACCCAAAGCCAAGCCCGCCGTAATACTGCTCTCACGCTTATACTCCCACGCTTTTTTCAAATCTAATTCGATGCCGGCGATCCACACAAAGATCATTACCGCCCACCACGCAATGCCGTTGAGCGACTGAATAACAGGTTGAGAGAATACGAATTTGTAGTAATCAGGGAAAACCGCACCTAACACACCTGGGCCAAGCACAATCCCCATGATGATTTGAACCACAACCAGCGGAGCCCAATAATCTGTGCGGCATAGCCGCCAAATCAAATAAGGAACCGTAAAGATGATCACCATTGCGATCAGGAATATTTCAGTAACTGTCATTGCATGAGCCATATAACAACCTTTTGGTTCGTATTATTGTGTGTAATTTTATAAGTTCTTGTTTTACTTAGTTCGAGTAGAACCCTGTGATTGGCACCAGAAATAACAAAACAAGTAGGGATGGCTTTTTACAGTAGACAGACAGGAGACCACAAGCAGCAGACTATCAATTTTAACTATTAGAGATAGGGCAACAACTTACCATCTCCGGATCACAACCAAAACATTTTGTTTTCGCTAAAAAGCCAATGAAATCGCCCATACTCCAAAAACCTAAAAGACCCATATTGCACCAAAATAGACGCAACGCACACACGTGAGATCAATTTTGGTGCATTTACAAAAAATGCCATTTTTACGGGCCCTTATTTTTAAAGACTTGTTGCTATTTTTGGTGGATGGCATATATTTTGCCCCTTTTCGATCACCCTAATCTCGCCCGCTCGCCTGTCGCAAAAATAGGCTGGGATGAGCGGAGGATGGAAGCGGGAAAATTTCACTGACCTTAGCTCACTATAAAGCTATAAACACTTGGAGGCATTCAATGTCTAAGACTTTAGACCTGATTAAAGAACACGAAGCTCGCTGGATTGACCTACGTTTCACCGACTTTAAAGGCAAAGAGCAACACGCTACTTTCCCTTCGCACGTTGTAAACGACAGTTTCTTCGTAGACGGTAAAATGTTCGACGGTTCATCTATCGCTGGCTGGAAAGGCATCAACGATTCAGACATGATTCTTATGCCTGATGACTCTACTGCTGTTTTAGACCCATTCTACGACGAAGCGACCATTAACGTACGCTGCAACATCGTTGAGCCAGCTACCATGCAAGGTTACGACCGCGACCCACGTTCTTTGGGCTTGCGCGCTGAAGAATACTTGAAATCAACTGGTTTGGGCGACAAAGCATTGTTTGGTCCAGAGCCAGAATTCTTCATCTTCGACAGCGTTCACTTCCACAGCTCAATGGGCGGCGCTTTCTACAAAATCAAATCTGAAGAAGCTGCTTGGCAGTCAGGCGACGACGTAGAAGGTAAACACGGCCACGCTCCACGCGTAAAAGGCGGTTACTTCCCCGTTGCTCCAGTAGACTCATTGCACGACATCCGTGGCGCTATGTGTAACGCGATGGAAGCTATGGGCTTGGAAATTGAAATTCACCACCACGAAGTAGCAAACGCTGGCCAATGTGAAATCGGCGTAGGCGCGAACACCTTGGTTAAGAAAGCGGACGAAGTACAAATCCTTAAGTACTGCATCCACAACGTGGCTCACCAATACGGTAAAACTGCTACCTTTATGCCTAAGCCATTAATCGGCGATAACGGTTCAGGTATGCACGTTCACCAATCATTCTCTTTGAATGGTAAAAACCAATTCGCAGGCGACGCTTACGCTG